>JAJFGX010000032.1 GCA_021775895.1 Alphaproteobacteria bacterium
GAAATCAAATTTTAAAATACCACCAAGAAATTAACAATATCTATTATGGCGATCAAAGATGGGCTGAAAATGGTGTAATCCACACTGTTGATAGATCTGCAGGTGATGCATTATTCGATAAATTCTTATTTGATAACAAAAACAAAACTCTTAAAAAAATTGACGCTTCAAGTGCAGATAGCTTTGCTGATGATTTTAACCAATGCTACGGAGGGAACTCTAAGCTGAGCATTCAAAATGGAAATCTAACTTTGAATGGTGATATTTTAATAGGGGCTGAACAATCACAGATAAAAACCATCTATCTTCCAGAGCTTACCACGATGGGTGACTACTGCCTTTTTAAGGTCAGTGGATTAACTAAGTTTGAAGCTCCAGTGCTTACAACGATGGGTGACTACTGCCTTTCTAACGTCAGTAGATTAACTAAGTTTGAAGCTCCAGTGCTTACCACGATGGGTGAGCGCTGTCTTCTCAATGCCTCTAGATTGACACAGTTTGAAGCTCCAGCACTTACCATTATGGGCGACAATTGTTTTTACTATGCTTTTGTATTAACCAAGTTTGAAGCACCTGCACTTACTATTATGGGCAATCACTGCCTTTTGGAGGCCTCTGTATTGACGCATTTTAAAGTACCATCACTTAGCAAAATGGGTATATTTTGTCTTTGCCACACTCCTTCATTAACACAGTTTGAAGCACCAGTACTTACCACGATGGGCAATCACTGTCTTTACAATGCGGATGCATTGACGCAGTTTGAAGCACCAGCACTTACCACGATGGGAGAGGAATGTCTTTATCACGCCCCTACATCAATCAAATTCCGTGATTTGCTTAGGCGGACAGCTAGGAGAATTATGTCTCCATGATATGTTTAGGTGGAATGATTGTAGCTCCATCAACAATGTGATATTATTAACGGAGCTATTATATTTAGTTAGCTTGTCGTCTTAGAAAAGCTGGAATATCAAGCTCTTCATCATCTTTTTTAACTGATGTTTCATTCTTAACTGGTTCTGGCTTTTTTTGCCCTGTTAAACGTTCAAAGAAAGATGGTTTTTTCTCTTCCTCATAACGTTTGGCTACTGGCTGAGGCTGTACTTGAACCTGAGGTGACGGCATTTGGCTGGAAGGCGTAGTTATTGGATTACGCTGTGCTGTTGCAGCTTCTTCTACAAATGTACCATCTTGTTCCGCAGTTTCTGCCATTCTAGCATCCATAGGCCTTGGTGGAATGAATGTATTGCCGTAACGCTGAGCTTGTGGTTGTTGCCATTCTTCACGTCTAGTATCACGTTTTTGGCTAACAGGAGTGTTCATATGCGGTGTTTTAGATTGTGTCTGCATTGCTGATAAATCCATTTCATCTTCTGAAATTTTTCTAGCCGTCGCAGTGCCTCCTTGTGACCATTCTTGTGTTGTTTCAGCATATCCAACTTGTTGCTCTGTTTCAGGTTGCTTTTTTGGGGCATTTGGAATTTTTGGTGCACCCGGTGCCGTCCCTGTGATTGGTTGCTGAGACTGACTTGCATGAACATACTGGTTTGGATTAGCTTGAGGAATAATAGAGTTAGGAATCTTTGGAAGATCATTTCTAAATCCATTAGTTAACGGGTTATTCGCTTTTTGAACCTGTGGTTGCTCATTGCCATACTGTACAGAAGCATTCATTGATACTGAACCATCTTGTTCTACAACATTGCTTGAATCAGTATAGGCTTTATCAACAATCTCTTCAGTTTGGATAGGCTTTTTAATGAAGTTTTGCATTTTTGCAGCACGATTACTGTTATCAACAAATACTTTCTTCTGAGCTTCTGCATCAATACCAGTTGCAACAACAGATACACGCATTTTACCTTCCATATTATCATCAAATGTGGAACCAAAGATGATATTAGCTTCAGGATCAACTTCATCACGTATGCGGTTAGCCGCTTCATCTACTTCAAATAAAGTCATGTCAAGACCACCAGTGATATTAATCAAGATGCCTTTAGCACCTTTCATAGAGATATCATCTAGTAATGGGTTAGATATAGCAGCCTCTGCTGCTTCCAATGCTCTACGGTCACCTTCAGATTCTCCAGTTCCCATCATAGCTTTACCCATTTCAGCCATTACAGAGCGTATATCTGCAAAATCAAGATTGATTAAGCCAGACTGCACCATTAAATCTGTAACGCCACGAACGCCAGATTGCAAAACCTCATCAGCCATACAGAAAGCATCGGCAAAAGTTGTTTTTTCATTGGCAATACGGAATAGATTTTGGTTTGGAATGACGATCAATGTATCGACATAGTGTTGCATGTCCTCAATACCTGATTCAGCCAATTTCATGCGGTGAGTACCTTCAAAATGGAAAGGTTTTGTTACAACACCAACAGTTAATACACCTTTTTCACGAGCGGCTCTTGCAATAACTGGTGCAGCACCAGTTCCAGTTCCGCCACCCATGCCAGCAGTTACGAAAACCATATTAGCGCCTTCTAGGTGACCTAATATTTCTTCTATAGTTTCTTCTGCAGCGGCAGCACCAATTTCAGGAGTTGCACCTGCACCAAGACCCCTAGTCACGTTAGGCCCTAATTGGATTTTTTGTTCAGCTATGCTGGTTTCTAAAGCTTGAGCATCTGTGTTACATACCAAAAATTCACAGCCTTTCAGGCCAGAACTAATCATATTATTAACAGCGTTGCCACCAGCACCACCAACACCTATAACAGTTATTTTTGGACGCAGACGTGTGTCTTGCGATTGCATTCTGATATTTAACATCTATGTTTCCCTTCGCTTCGAAATGTATTTTTATCCTAAGTCTTTTTTCATTACTTTTCCAGAGTCTCCATGTATTATTTTTATAATTTTCTTTTCTTTTGAGCTCTATTATTGTAATAAAATTACCATTACTGGCTTTGAATTTGTGGAAAAAGAACGTATCTGATTGATACAACTTCCACTATTTAAGTGTACAGTTTTTCTGATGTAGCACAAGTGAATTCTTAACAAATAGTAAATTTATTATGAGTTTATGAAGATATGGTAAACAAGTGGAGAGGATTATAAGGTATACTCATCTCAATTATTTTTTCTAAGGTGTATTTGACGTGTACTTCTACGTGTTGGATTGTTTATAGCCGTGTGTAATTGATTGTTATTAACTATGCCACCCTCATCTATAAAAGCATCTTTTGCTTTGTGTATAAGTTCCAAATCAATCGCAGGATTAGAAAAATGTAGAACAAAAGAACTTTCTGCTTTAGTGCTTAAATTCTGAGTTGTTTCTTTCATTGTCATTGCTCTGAAATTAAAAAGGCGGGTGATTTTTTGACCTAAGTCTGGACGTCTTTCAGTTTGAAGTTCTTCTTCTTCATTTAACTTGCGGTATGGCCCGAATGCTATACTTTCGGCATTTTCCAGTAAAGTGACTATACCATTATGCCCTTTTAACCTTGCATTATCTAAAGCAGTTCCATCTTCATCTTCTAAAAACAAGTCAGCCCCAGCTTCAATTAGTAAACGCACACATTCTGTATGCCCATGATATGCGGCATGAATCAACGCAGTTCCATTTTTGCTATTTCTTCTATTAATGTTAACATCTGGGTCAGCTAAGTGTTGTTTTACTGCTTCTAAATTACCATCTCTTGCACTTGTTAATAAACTCATTTTAATATCTCCTTAAAATTATTTAGGCTGATATCACATTACCATAAGCAGAAAGCAGTGTCAATGCTTTTGTACATGCTTTAATTAAGCTTAAATTAATTATTTTCACATATCATAGGTATGCTATTAGTAATTTTATATTGAGCAATGTAATGTTAAAAAAACTAAATATAGATGACCCAAAAGACAATGGTGATGAATTCTTAGAGCATGCTATGTCTGAGATAGAAGCTTTGGGGCAATTAGAACCAATAGGAATTAAAATCAGTCGCCTTCAAGCCTTGATAGAAAATTATATTGGTAATCTTTTTATTAATGAAGCTGAAGATGACTCTAGTAATGAAGTTCTTTGGCAAGTAGTTATACCAGATTTGCAAGAATTGTCTGGAAATGCAGAAAATTTATCAGAATCTTTTATCTTTATGCATAGTACAATTATTAACTTAGAAAAAACGTATAATAGTAATGAACTTATACAGTGCTTTGTTGGGTTTAAAGAGTAATGGAATTAGATAGAAATATAAATGGTTTAGAATACCTGTCTCGTAAAAGTGTCAAGCAAATGCGTGATAAGTTCCGTGCTGATATTGACACAGAGTTAAAAGAAGTAATAAGCGATGATACGCCAGCAAATAAGGTTAAAGCTCTAAGAAAATATATTATCGTACAGAAATTGAAAGGACAGAGTCCATCTATAGAGAAATTACAAGAAGTCTTATCATGGCCAGAGAGAATTATACGTAACGCAACAAGGATTGAAGCTAAACCATTATTTAATGATTCACAAAGGCAGAGTATTAAAGAGGCTGCGAATAGAAGATATAAGAAATATGGACATGGTTTGCTTGGCACTGGAAATCGCCGCTTATATTTTCCATTAGAGGGTGATGCGACAAAAAGCTTAATTGAAGACAAAATAGAGGAATATTTAGGCGATAAAGGTTATTTTATTGCCGATTATAAGAAAGGCTATGCAACTGATGTCGAGGGTAAGCAACAATATAAAATTGGTAAATTACTTAAGGAAGATGCAGATTTAAAAAAGGAATTTATGCATGATCCTGCCCGTTTATGTGAGGCTACAGATGATAATAAAGCTACATCAAATAAACAGTATTTAGTTTTATCTGATTACGCCAATGATATTGCCTATATGTCAACAAGGCGTGGTTGGGAGTCTTGTATGTCATCTCATAAGGTTTATGCTGGCAAGCCAGCATATGATGTTAGAGGAGGATCATTAATAGGTTATTTAGTTAATGATGATGACCCAAATATTTTTAATCCAGTAGCACGGGTAGTATTTAAACCGTTCTACAACCAAGATGGTGATACAATTTATCATGTTGGCACATTGCATGGCTCATACGATAATCTTTTTGTTAGGACAGCAAATAGAATTGCCGATAAAATTTCAAGTGATAAAGAGGGCATATATAGGCTTGCTGAAATTGTTTATGCTGATAGAGCGCCAAGTCGAAAAGTAAGACTGGATCCAAAAAAATTAAAAGATATTAATGCAGAAGATTTCTTGAAAATGATTGATATTGAATATACAAAGAATATTTTCGGAAACATAGTAATAGAAGGTGATTTAGATATATCAAATTCTAATTTAAGAAAGTTACCAGATTTATCAAAGGTTATAATTAAAGGTGGTTTTGATTGTAGCCATAATAAATTAACTAGTTTAAAAGGTGCACCTAAAGAGGCATATCTTTTTTTGTGTACACAAAACAATTTAACTGACTTATCTGGGGTCTCTAAAATGTTTAATTGGATATATAGCGACTTAGGTAGTTTTCATAATTATAAAGACATACCAAGAAATTTACTGGGCGTAGAACCAGATAAAAACAATACAATTAAGTCTATTTTGCAAAAGTTTAAATTTTGATGAGTTCTGATACTAGGATTTATCAAGATTTTCTTGCTCAAGCAGTTTTTTTCTCGATAACTTACCAATATCTGTTTTTGGTAGTGGCTCATTTCTTATAATAATTTTACGTGGAATTTCAATTGGGGAGAGTTTATCTTTTAAAAATTCCTCTAGCTCTTCTTGGTTAACACTCATACCATCAATTGGTTTTATCCAAGCCCAAACAGTCTCGCCACGTTTTTTATCTGGTACTCCAGCTACTACACATTCCTCTACAGATGAATGTAGATATATCGCTTCTTCTATTTGCCTAGGATAGACATTATAACCACGCACAAGAATAAGGTCTTTAATTCTATCTACAATAAAGATATAGCCTTCATCGTCCATATAGCCGATATCTCCAGTGTGCAAGCGTCCATTTATGATTGTCTCATTTGTTGCATCTTCACGTTTATAATAGCCTTTCATTACTTGAGGCCCTGAAATGCAAATCTCTCCTTTTTCACCAATAGGCATTAGGCTTTTTTTATCGTCTCTATCGACAATATCAATTACTGTATTTGGAAATGGAACTCCAATTGAGCCTTGCTTGATACGGGACAGCGGATTACAGCTTACAACGGGCGAGCTTTCAGTAAGCCCATAGCCTTCACCCAAGCATTTATTTTTGACTTTTTCCTCAAATAGTCTTTTTACATCTTCTGGTAGTGGAGCTCCACCAGACAGGCAAAATACAATAGAAGAAAAATCATAGTTATCAATTTTATCATGATTGGCTATAGCATTATAGATAGCTGGCACTGCAGGGAAATAGGTTGGCTTTTCCCTATCAATTATTTTCATTACGTCTTCAACATCAAATTTAGGTACTGCAAGGATTTTCATTCCATACCAAACAGACATGTTCATGACAACGGTCATAGCAAAAACATGAAAGAATGGTAGAACCCCCATCATTTGACTATTTTGCCCTGTGTTAACGCTAGTTTTTATCCAAAGCGCCGTTTGCATGGTATTTGCGTATAGGTTTTCATGCGTAAGCATAGCCCCTTTGGGCACTCCAGTTGTACCACCAGTATATTGTAGTACAGCTATATCATTGTGAGGATCAATCTCAACTGGTTCTGGTTGCTTGCCATGTCCTATCATATCTTTAAACCAAATATATCTATCATCAGTTTTAGAAATAGAGGCTATTTGATTAAATTTTAAAATAGGAAAAAGAATATTCTTTGGGAACGGCAGAATATTAGCCATAGGGCAAACAATTATTTTTTTCAGTCTAGTGTTATCTATGATTTTTGAGATTTTATTTTGCATCAACTTTAAATCCATAGTCACCATAAAGTCTGTATCACTATCGGCTATTTGATGCTCTAATTCACGTTCAGCATATAATGGATTGTAATTAACAACAGTGCCGCCAATTTTTAATATCGCATAATAAAAGATAAGATAATAAGGTGTGTTTGGTAGCAGTAAGCCAACTTTACTGTCTTTTGCAATCCCCATTTTTTGTAGACTATATGCTACCTCATTGGATAATTTCCCAATTTCATCATAGTTGTATATTTTGCCTAGAAAATCTATAGCTGGGCTTTTTGGATAATGCAGTACTGCGTTATCTAATAAATGATATAAAGGTCTAATATCAATTGACGCACGCCAATCAACTCCATCAGGATAATGGGACTCCCAAGGATAATGTTTATTTTCATCTACTATATGGTGTTGTATGGACATTTAATATCATTTTTCTATGGTTAGAATACGGTTAAGTTATAATAGTAACTTCTTTAATTTTTGTACATACTTTGTTTACTTACCTATGCTAGAGTATTTTATTGTATATATTATTTATACTAAAGTTACATGGAGAACAGTTAAATGTTTGGGTTTAATGGAAAAATTGCTGATGTTTCAAAGAATGTATTAGAAATGCTTGATGACGGAGTTATTATCTTCGATAAGCATTTCAATGTTGTTTTTTTTAATGAAAAGGCAGAGAAGATATTTGGCTGGAAAGCTAATGAAATTATGGGAGAATCATTAAAAATATTCATTCCAGAGCGATTTCATATGCAACATGATGTATTTGTAGATGAGTTTTCTAAAGAACATGCATCTAGTAAAAAAATGGGTGAAAGAACACGTAAGATATATGCTCGTCATATGGAGGGTTATGAGTTTCCAACTAATATAACAATAATGAAGAGCGATGCTGTTGGTGTGTATTTTATAGCAATTATTCGTGATAATGATATATCAACCCGTGATGAGAAAGAGTTACTTCGCATTGCGGCAACTGATCCATTAACTGGTGTGTTAAATAAGAATGAGTTTCTATCAGTTGCAGAGAAAGAGTGTTCTCGTTCAAAGCGCTATACTCGTCCATTCTCTGTTGCAATTTTAAAATTGGATAATTATACAAAGATTAATGATAGTTATAGCTACAGTGCAGGAGACCGTGCATTACAATCTATTACCAATATTTGTTGCAACACTTTAAGGAACGTAGATATTTTTGGTCGTTGGTCTGATTGTGAATTTGCTATATTATTGCCAGAAACCAAGGTTGATGGAGCAAGTATTATTTCACGCCGCTTAGTAGAAATTGTTTCGGATGCTCCATTTGAATGGGAAAATAATGATATTAATATAACGATTAGTATCGGTGTAGCTGGGTATGACGATCGCAAAACACTGTTGGAAGAGGCTATGCGTCATGCTACTATTGCTATGGATGCAGCATATGACCGAGGAGGAAATTCTGTTGAAACTTATCAACAATAATAATATTTTCCTGTGATTTTTGCATTTACATTCCTATTAAAATCTCGTATAAGTTTCGTTCAAGCATATCTTTATGCATGCCCAAGTAGCTCAGTCGGTAGAGCGGGGGACTGAAAATCCCTGTGTCGGTGGTTCGAATCCGCCCTTGGGCACCACTATTGCACCAAAATCATATATAATAATTAACCTAAGTTTTTGTTTTTAAACGTTTTTATTGGATTGGTTCGTTTTAACCAATACGATAACACCCTTAATTCGGTATACATTTAGGTATACTCTATGGTATACTGTAAATATAGGCTTTATAAGAAGGGAGCGGACAGAATGTCTAATTATTTGATTCGAAGAGACGGTTATTACTATTATTTTAGGCGTGTACCAAAACATATAAAGTCATATGATACAAGGCGACACATAAAAATCTCATTAAAGACAACAGATAAAGCAACAGCAATAAAACGCGCCATTATTCAAAATGAAGCTATCGAAAAATTCTGGCGTGATGTAATGAAAACACCCACAACAGAAGAACAAAAAGATAGCCTCTATCAACAATCTGTACAATCAGCACGGGCACATGGTTTTGTCTATCGTGATATTTCTGAACTATCAGAAAATGCCTCTTCAGCAGAGCTTGTTGATCGTTTACTGGCACTTAAAAATGCAGAAGAAAAGCAACCAGAAAAATCGGTGGAATTAGGGGCGGACCTTATTGGTATCGCCAAACAGCCAGAAACAAAAATAAGTGAAACTTGGGATATTTTTCGTCCAAAATGTGGCGATAGATTAATAGGAAAGAATGAACATCAAGTTCGTAAATGGGAAAATCCACGCAAGCTAGCAATAAAGAATTTTATAGAAGTAGTTGGTAACAAAAATATTTTAGATATAAATCGTAAGGATATTCTTGCCTTTAATGATTGGTGGTTAGAAAGAGTAACAAAAGAAGGCAAAAAGCCAGCAAGTGCAAATAAAAACTTTCGCCATATGAAAGACATATTAGATGTCACTTTTACCGCATTGGACTTAGAGCCATTAATTGATGTAGAAACTCTATTCGCAAAGATGAAACTAAAAGTCATCGATGATAGTCGTAAATCTTATGAGGCGAATTATATTCAAAATGTCTTCCTGAATAGCAATGCTCTTAGTGGTCTAAATGATGAAGCAAAAGCGTTGTTCTATATCATGGCAGATACAGGTGCACGTGTGGCAGAAATCACAGGATTAATGCCCGAAGATATATGCCTAGATACACCAATTCCCTACATTCATATACGCAGTAATGATCGTGGAGGTCTAAAAAATCTACATTCAGAACGACAAATACCATTGGTTGGTTCTGCATTATATGGAGCAAAAATGTTCCCACAAGGGCTTAATCGTTATGCTAAAGGCGATACAGCATCGACAGCAATCAACAAATACTTGCGTCAACATGACCTTAACCCATCAGAAGGTAATTCTTTATACTCACTAAGACATGCCTTTAAAGATCGTCTACGTGATGTTCAGGCTATGGAAGAAGTAATTGATAACCTTATGGGACATAAATCAAGAGGGCCAAAATATGGTCGTGGTCATATTTTAGAAACCAAACTCGAATGGTTGAATAAGATTGCTTTTATTGCTCCTGCAAAATAAACATGCGACCTTCAGGTTATGATTTGATTATACTCAAAGTAACATGCTGTTTTTAAATAGTATACTCACCTTGTCATAATTTTTGTGTAAAAACTGAACTTTTCACAAATATTTCCTGCTCTCACAGTAATTAGATTGACCCATTTCAATTTTTATATATTCAAGAAATATCGTGTATAACGCAGTTCACCTTGTTTAATCAACACTCCTTTGTCTACCAAGTCTTTTAAGTCACGAGAGGTTGTAGCTGTGGAAGTACCTGTAATAGATACATAGTTTTCAGCACTAAGCCCTCCTGTAAAACCATCTATTCCTTCTCTAAACATACGCAATAGAACCTTCTCTTGCCGCGCATTGAGCTGTCCACTAAAGCGATCAAATAACTTTGCTTTAGAGATCATAAACTCAATACGTTTTTGCGTATTTTCCTGTGCCGCTATCACAGTTTTCGCAAAATAAACCACCCATCCTGAAATCTCATTACTCCTATTATGCTGTTCCAGTGTCGTATAGTATGCTTTTCGTGCTTTTTCAATTGTATATGCCAAAGAAATCAAAGTTGGTGCTTCTAAGCTCTGTGCCAATACATATTCAGACAAAGCACGTGCAATCCGGCCATTCCCATCTTCGAATGGATGAATGCAAACGAAGTACCAGTGCGCCAGTGCTGCACGTGTTAAAGGCGGCAAGGCTAATTCCTGACCAGGAGCTGTTTTATTAAACCATGTAATAAAAGCTAACATTTCATATGGTACTTTTGCAACTGGTGGAGCTTCATAGTGAACCTTACGCTTATAGTCAGGGCCAGAGACAACCTGCATCGCCTCATCTACCGTTCTATAAACTCCTACTTCTTCCACATCTTGCCGCTCACGCATCAGCATTTCATGCCATTGGCATAATTTTTCTTTGGTTAAAGCTTCATGAAATCCTTCATACACATCAATCATCATTTGTGCCATAGCTTGCTCTGCTACAGGCACCTTACGATTTACTTTATCTTTTAAACCAAAATGCTTACGAATAGAGGATTGAACGCTATCACGATCTAGCAATTCCCCTTCGATTTTTGCAGTTTTCACAGCTTCATCGCTAAGCAATTCAATACGTAACTGAATCTTATTATCCACATCAATATGTTTTAACGCACCCACAACAACACCTGATCGCATTAGAAATTTTTCTTCTAACGTTTCGATCTCTTCCTGTTTGCCCTTATATTCAAAATGCGGCCAATCCTCTCTCTGCCAATTCCATGTCATGATCTATAGAACACCCTTTCTATAGATCACTATACAGTAGATTTTGATCTATAGCAAATCATTCTATCGATCAAAGGGTGTTGTCAGACTAAAACCATGTTTTTGAATTTTAATCATGCTACAATCGAATATGGCATAAAATTATACCGTTAACAATTTGAGAGACTAGTTTGCTTTAGTCTGGTAGCACCAGTACAGAAAGAGATATTAAAAAATGAAAGAAAGAGAAGTAAAAAAAACATGGGAATTCTTAATCAAAGCAAAATTAATTATATTAATGGCATGTATGCTGTTTGTACTATCATTTTCTTTAGCTTCATTTACTCCGTCAATTTCTTCGGCTTCAACAGAGTTAAACAATCATGTTCTAAATTGCTTAAAGCCACTTGGGTATCATTTATATCCAAGTGAAAAAATTTGCCCTTGGGAACGCATTCAAAATTTGGTAAATATTTGGATTTGCAACCAATATCATATATGAAATTCCCTTCTCCAATCGCTATCTGCCCTAGTAACGGCTTCATTATGTACAAAGAAGACTTCTCAGCAAAAGAACTCTTAGAAATAGACCAATATATATCTTCAGATTCATACCAAAAACTTTATGCAGATAAACATGCCAGTTATTACCTTTTCTATCAATTAAGTCAAAACGTACATATGGATGAAAATGTTTCAGATTGGTGGTTAATATTAAACGCAACATGGGAGGCAGAAGGTTGTGGAGATGCAAAAAAGTATAATAAATATGCCTCTGAAGTAATTGAAAAAGCTACTCTATCCCTTAATACCATGGAAACTGATAATAAAGATTATTTTGCACTTAAATTACTCATCCCTAATTTGTACAGGCGTATGGGCAATTTTGAAGTCGCCCAAGAATGGTTGAATAAAATTAATGAAAACAATCTACCAAATAACCTCCAAAAAAAGAATTACATTAAGTTATCCATAAAATTACTTACTAAAGCAATTGAAGAGAAAAACTCTGAAAAGGTTGCTGTGAGAAAGCCAAAAGGTAAAGCTCCATGAATCAGTCTTTAGCAGGTCTTTTCAGACTAAAACCATGTTTTTGAATTTTAATCATGCTACAATCGAATATGGCATAAAATTATGCTATTAACAATTTGAGAGAATAGTTTGCTTTAGTCTGACAACACATATTATTTCCCTATTTTGTCCATGCATTTGATAAAGCTTCAGCCTGTTTCAACACAAGATCTATTGCTTCTTTTTCTTGATCTGGTGGATATTTATAACGTTGCAATGTTCTTCGAACTAGGATACGTAACTTAGCTCGCACACTGTCACGCACTTGCCAATCAACCGTTGTAGATTTACGCAGTTTCTCGGTAATCTCTACAGCAATCTTCTTAAGTATTTCATCGCCCAGCATGCGTGATGCACTTTCATTATTCGCCAAGGCATCATAAAATGCGACTTCATCAGAAGTTAGCCCTAATTCAGATTCACGTTTTATATCATTTTGGAAATCTTTTGCCATTTGAATAAGCTCTTCGATAACTTGGGCTGTTTCTATGGCACGATTGTTATATTTTCTAAGTGTTTCATATAAACGGTCAGAATATTTTTTCTCTTGCACAACATTGTTACGTGTTTTTGATCTGATATCGTCTTTTAGCAATTTCTCCAAAAGCTCTACGGCTAGATTCTTTTCTGGCATTTGCCGCACATCTTCTAAAAACTCATCAGAGAGTAACCCTATATTAGGCTTATCTAATCCACACAATTCGAATACATCAGAAACCCCCTCGGCAATAACAGCATTATCCAAGATTTGCTTTAAGGCTGAGCTCTTTTCTTCCTCATTTAGCTTTTGATCAACTGTTGTGAATTTAGTGATTGCCGCCTTAATTGCAGACATGAATGCAATCTCTGTTCTAAGTTCTTTGGCTTCATCAAGGGTGGAACATAATGAATATGCCTTCGTCATAGCTAAAACAATATCTAGAAAACGCTTCTTACCATCTTCAAGCGCCAACAAATAGTTAGCAGCAGGCACTAAAAGTGAAGATGCGTCTGTTTCGTAATCAGAGTAATCAAATCCTTCTGATTTATTAGTTTTAGCAAACAGCCCGCGTGCCGCATCTAGCTTTTCTAATAGAATGGCAAAAGCTTCTTCTGCTTGCAATGTAGGAGCACCCTTTCCTTTTGCCTCTGTATATATTTTAAGAGCTTGCTTAAGTTCATTTGCAATGCCGATATAATCCACAACCAAGCCGCCAGGTTTATCCTTAAACACGCGGTTTACACGTGCAATCGCCTGCATAAGGTTATGTCCCTTCATAGGCTTATCTATATACATCGTATTGCAGCAAGGGGCATCAAAGCCCGTAAGCCACATATCACGCACGATAACGAGCTTGAAAGGATCGTTTTCATCTTTAAAGCGTTTTTCCAGCCGTTTTTTCGTTTGTTTATTATAGATATGAGGTTGCAATAATTCTTTATCGGAAGCAGAACCCGTCATAACAATTTTAATCATACCCTTTTCAGGGTCTTCATCATGCCACTCTGGGCGTAGAGCAATAATTTCATTATAAAGATGCACGCAAATTTCACGGCTCATGCCAACAATCATGGCTTTACCTTCCATTGTTTCATTACGTGTTTCAAAATGAGAGACTAAATCGGTAGCAATCTCTTCTAAACGAGGCTGTGCACCAACAAGTTTTTCAAGCCTACTCCATTCGCCTTTGGTTTTTTCACGAGAGCCTGTGTCTTCTTCATCTTCAATAACTTCATCAACTTGATCTGATAGAGCGTCTATTTCTTCGCGATTAATATCTAACTTAGCAAGGCGAGATTCATAGTAAATCGGTACAGTTGCACCATCATCAACTGCATCTTGAATATCATAGATGGAGACATACTCACCAAAAACTGATCTTGTATCTTTATCTTCAAAAGAAATCGGCGTGCCTGTAAAGCCAATAAAGGCTGCATTCGGCACTGCATCGCGCATATGTTTAGCATAGCCATATTTGTAAGTGCCGTCCTTACTGAGTTTTGCTTTTAAACCATATTGGCTACGATGTGCCTCATCAGAGATTACAACAATATTATGACGGTCATTCAAAATAGGATGCTCTTCTTCACCATCAAGAGGAGAAAACTTCTGTACCGTAGTAAATATAATACCACCAGATTCACGCTCTGCTAATAAACGGCGTAACTCATCTCTGCCATCTGCTTGCACAGGTCTTTGTTTCAAGAGTTCCTGAGCATTACTAAATGTAGTAAAAAGCTGCCCATCAAGATCATTACGGTCTGTCACCACAAGAAGCGTTGGATTATTCATCTTAGCCTGTTGCAATAACATTCCTGCATAACAACACATAGAAATACTTTTGCCAGAGCCTTGTGTATGCCAAACCACACCAGCCTTTTTATTACCTTCTGTGCTGGAGGCTTCAACAGTTGCCTTAACTGCCTCACGCACAGCGTGGAATTGATGATAGCTCGCAATTTTCTTGATAATCTGTTCGCCATCGTTTTCGAACAATACAAAATAACGGATATAATCGAGCAATAATTCACGGTCAAAAAATCCACGAACCATAGTTTCCAATTGCCATTCCAACATTGGCTTGTCATCTTCATTTTTAAGTGTTCGCCAAGGCATAAATCGTTCTTGGTTAGCAGTGAGAGAGCCCATGCGTGCCGTGTAGCCATCACTGATTATATTCGCTTCATTAAAAATAAATAAGTCGGGTATTTCGTCTTTATAGGTTTGAATTTGGTTGAAGGCATTCCAAATATCGGCATGTTCATCTTTTGGGCTTTTAAGTTCTAAAACTGAAACTGGCAAACCGTTAATGAAGCAAATAATATCAGGGCGGCGTGGTTGCTTTGTGCCAGTAACCGTAAACTGATTAATCGCCATAAAGCGGTTATTATCAACCTTTTCAAAATCAATTAAAAACGCCGTATCGTGTTTAACTTTACCCTCAATTTTATATTGAACCGGCACACCCTCAAGCAACATACGGTGGAAAGCACGGTTATTGGTCATGAGATCAAGACTTTCAGGCTTCAAGACTTGAGGTATAACTTGCTCTACGCATTCTTCGGGTAAATGAGCGTTAATGCGGATAACAGCCTGCGTTAAGACCTCTTCCAGCACAACTTCTCCGTAATCACTCCGTGCAGGATTATCACTATCAGGAGCGATATCATAACCACATAAAACTTCCCAGCCAGCATCACGGAACCAGTCTAGACATATGTTTTCTAATTCAGTTTCGTTCATTTTTTTCTTCCTTTACACAAAACTGTTGACATTTTGTTATGTATCATTGTATAATAAATATAGAGGCTAGTCACTGCGTAGCGGGGGTTGGCCTTATTTTTTTGGCAAAACCACTAGTCCATAACCTGTTACTTCTCCCAAATGATTTTTTCTCATTTTATCTTTTATAACCTCTAAATTTATTCTTGAACTTCTATTTAAGATTCTTCTAGCAATTGGCGTTACAATAGCATCTGCGATTTCTAGCCCTGCCAACTTATCACTTTTTGTTTTTGTTGTAAGAGAATCTATCTTCTGGTTAATATTAACAGCTTGTATATAACGTGTACCAGATACTTTAAGATTTAACCACGCTAAATCCAACTGTCTATCAAGCGTCGCATCTCTGGCTTCTGCAATAATATGTGCTGTTTGGTTACTATTTCCGATTTCAAAACAAAAACGTTCAACTAACACGTTTAATGATAAATGATATGGGTCTATAGCCTCAAAACCATACTTCTCCATATGGTGTTCTTTTTTAATGGCACAAGCTAATATTTTAATATCTAGTTCTGAAATAAGAAGATTAAGTTTTTCATAAAATGCAGCGCAAAACTCACGCTCTTTCATTCTTTCAAAACCGTTTCTTTGGCGTGTAAAATCGGCTGTATGCAATATAATATCGGTAGTGCCGAACAGATCAATTTTAAAAGCATTCAGTTTTTCTGTCATCTCTCCTAAAGCATAGTCTTTATCAGCAATAACACCTCCCAAAACAAATATAGGGTGTTGAGGGTCAATAGCCGTTAAATTATGGTCTCCAGATTCATCAAGAAATAATATTTTACTCATTACTTTCCTCACAAAACCAACATAAACACATATTTTCTAATTCAGTTTTATTCATTTTTAATGCCCTACTCCAAATTTATCAACATATCTTTTTAAAGTTACCAATGGTTCTTCAACAGCCTTGCTAAAGAATTTAGTAAAACACTGTTTTAATGCCCAAACAGTAAAATACATTTCTGCAAAACAATCAGGATCTTCAAATGGACTTCTATTTTTATATTTAACTTTACTCAAATCACCATGTGCGGCTTGATTACGTGTTGTGTTAAATTCTTCTATATCTGCAAACTCAGGATATGGCCAAGATATTAATATTGGTTTTAAAACTCTAAACATATCCATAAACCCAAGTTTTCCAATCATTTTATCAAATTTCTTTTCAACTTGCAGATTATGCTCTTCTTCATCTGTAAGGAAGAGCTGAGTATGAAATGTATGGTAATAAATACGCCGAAGTTCTACTTCAATAGCCGCATGCAAATCAAAAATACAAGAACGTATTAAATGCTGATCATCACTTAAAGATGAGGATAATTCCTTGATTTGTTCATATGCTTGCTCTGGCGTGCCTAGATTCATAAGGTCTATAAATTTATTGTTAGTGTTCATAACTTACTCTCCGTATTTGTGATTGTAGAAACATCAATTTCCCCAGAAAGGAGTTTGGGGAGGAGAGCGTCGCGGGTTTGAGTTAGGGTTAGAGTTTCCTCAGAATTATTTCTGATACATTTATACATTTTTTGAATTTTATTTTTAAAAACATCATTTATATCGTTCGATGCTTTTATAAATGGAATGCTATTCATGTTTGTTTGGTTCAACTTTAATTGAACAGCACCAGTTACATACGCGGTAATATTTTCTTTGCTTATAAAGGTTAGTAAATGTTCTGTTGATATACCATTTTTACCTTGTAAAACATGTGCATGGTTATTTACCCATGATTTTCCCCAGATATATTGAATAAATGGCTTACCATCTTCTTTAAGCACAGACCCATCTTCTCCTATTAAAAGATATATTCCATCAAAAATTGGTTCGTCAACGTAATCCATGATTGAGGTTGCCCCATGATAAGGTATATTTCCCTGTCTTTTCTCTCTTTGCATTTTAGAAAGAGGAATTCTTAAGCGATCAAAGCATTCTGAAACAGCTCCAAAATTTGAAACATTCCAACCCTCGGGGATTTTGCCTAGTTCGCTGTTTGTCATGGCGGAGGGGAAGAGTTGGGCGGTGGAGCGGAGCTCTTCGTAATTATCGGGGGATTGAGTGCGGAGTTCGGCTAGCTCGGCGGGGGATTTACCACTGATGGCGGTCATGGCGGCTTGGCATGCGTCTTCCTCGCTTCCGCCTTTTTCCAGTACTGCCATTTTTGTTTTTGTCGGTTCAAAATCCACAAACCAGCTTTTAAAAACTGCCTGCGCTACGCCTTCCAACGTCTCATTTATCTTGCGGTTATTCTTAATCTTATGATCTAAATCTGAAAGGATCTTTGAAATCGTTTGTTGTGTTTTTAGATTTGGTAATATTAGCGATAGTTTTTTAAATTCTGAACGTTTTATTCCTTGAACGGTAGAACCTGTGGCACGAGAATGAAGCTGGTGCTGTCCAATTTGAGACATTAGATAATACATAAGATAATCATTATCTAGAACATCATTCTTTCCTCGTAGGGTAAGTAATCTTTGTGCAACACATACATCTTCCCGATCCAATTTAGCTATACATCCTAAGGGAGCCTCTGTGGTCAATAAAATATCTCCTATTTGGGGGAAACCACGTACCATAAATTGTTGGTATGTTTCTTCCGATATAAAATACGCCTTAGAATAGTCGATTTCACCCATTTTAACGGATTTTGCACTAAGTGTTACTATACCATCATTTGATTTTTGAGGGGTTTTACCACGATAATCTATTAAGGACTCCAGCTGATCTTCTAAATTAACGACTTCCCAATCATTGGGAACCATTCCCAATTCTGTCTTTTTGAAACTCATATCGTCACCTCATCACCATGATATTTACGATGCTTTCTTGTGTCATGCGTAAAGATTTCATCTTCATATATAGACTGATAGTTTACTAATAAATCTAGCTTGTGGATAAATGAAACGTCTTCCCCATGTTTATAACTAAAAGAAAAGAGTTCGTAGCGTTCCCCCATTACAATTGATGCGTCTGGTGTAATAGAAAAAACACTTTCAACTTTAAAAGATTTAGCTTTTTCTTTTAAGAAGTCCTCATAACTCTTGAGATTGTTTTTGGAAACTTCCTCCCCATCAAACATCAGTATAAAATCTTTGATAATAGCGGGACCAAAGCCTGAATTTATTAATTCGAATGATACCGTTCTTGTTTTCTTTCCATCTTTATAATTTATCATTGTCGTTAACATCGGGCGTACAGATAACTTGTTATGCTTATAATTTTGCCTCCCTTGCCAAATAGTTGCAGCAAGGGCGCAAATAGCCGTTATTGCAGATGCAATGGCAATCCATGTTTCAGAATTAAATTCTACTATTTTAATCCACTCAATCATCCTGACGCCTCTAGCCTATCTGGCACTCTTTCTCCAATGCTTTGCAACAAATCTTCTTGTTCAAGAACCGTGTGTTTTTCGACAATGTCGTATAAATGCCCAATGGTTGATATTTGTGCCATCGCCTCACCTTGACACATTTTTATATTTTCGTGTCCTGCTGGGTTGCGAAAGGCAGCAGATATTCCTTTTAAAAGGAAATAATATCCTTCATGGGAATCTAAATGTTCATATTCATCATGGCGTGTAAAATGTAGAATAGGTTTCTTAGGTGAAAATACATGATCAATAAGCTTCATTGTATCTTTATCTTTCACGCCACTTTTCCGACGAATAAGACCAAACAATACTTTACATGCTTTGCTCACCGCTTCTGGATAATGACCTCGCTCCAGTAAATCAAGCACAGCCTCAGCTTCAATTTGATCTGGTGATTTTTCTACTGTAGGTTCTTCTTTAGGTGTTGCCTCTTCCTTACCGCTTGTTAAAGCAGACAA
>JAJFGX010000033.1 GCA_021775895.1 Alphaproteobacteria bacterium
ACTTGATTCTGCAATTGCAGATAGTTTTGCTGATGATTTTAACCGCTGTTATGGTGGCAACCGAGGTCTGTCCGTCCAAAATGGAAACCTAACATTAAATGGTGATATTTTAATAGGGGCTGAGCAATCTCAGATAAAAACTATCTATCTTCCAGATCTTAAGATTATGAGCGATAGTTGTCTTTATGACCCCTCTGCATTGACCAAGTTTGAAGCACCTGCACTTACTACAATGGGGCGTTACTGTCTTTCATACGCCAATGCATTGATGCAGTTTGAAACTCCTGTACTTACCACGATGGATAACCACTGCCTCTATCAAGTAAATGCATTAACACAATTTAAATCTCCTGCACTTGAAACCATGGGCAACCATTGCCTCTATTACAACCATGCATTAACACAATTTAAAGCTCCAACACTTACCAAGATGGGTGACCGCTGTCTTTATCACGCCTCTGCATTAACAAATTTTGAAGCTCCAGTACTTACCACCATTGGCGAGGCCTCCCTTTACCTCACCGAATCATTAACACAATTTAAAGCTCCAGCACTTACCACGATGGGCAAATATTGCCTTTATGGCACCGAGGCATTAACCCAATTTAAAGCTCCAGTACTGACCGAAATCCAAAACGGTTGCCTTTGTTTCACTGATCTATTAATACAATTTGAAGCCCCTCTTCTAAAGTTTACCCCACTTCATCTCAAGCACTTAAATAATCCACTTAAGCGTACAGCCAAGAAAATTATTGCTCCATGACATGGTGCAGGTAAAAGTTAAGTTAAGTTAATTACTTACTTTCTTTAATAGCTGCTTGAGCAGCGGCAAGTCTGGCGACAGGCACACGATAAGGTGAGCAAGAAACATAATCTAAGCCAACACTTTGGAAGAAACTAATAGATGTTGGGTCTCCGCCATGTTCACCACAAATACCAAGTTTGATATCTGAGCGAGTTTTGCGTCCACGTTCGGCGGCAATTCGTACAAGCTCTCCGACACCATCTATATCAATCGACACAAATGGATCTTGCGCCCATATGCCTATATCTTGATAATAGGGCAGGAAACCTCCTGCATCATCACGGCTTAAACCAAGTGCCGTTTGTGTAAGATCATTAGTACCAAAACTAAAAAACTCTGCATGTTCTGCAATTTCATCAGCTTTAAGTGCTGCCCTAGGAAGCTCAATCATAGTACCTACCATATATGGTATATCGTTGATTTCATGTTCTTCCATAACGATTCTTGCCATACGGTCAATCATAGATTTAACTAGTACAAATTCTTTGCTAGTTGCAACTAAAGGCACCATTATTTCCAATGTAGGAATATCTATACCATCTTTAATAACAGCAACAGCTGCTTCAAATATAGCTTTTGCCTGCATTTCATAAATTTCAGGATAAGTAATTCCTAAACGGCAACCTCTATGCCCAAGCATCGGGTTTGCCTCTTTAAGACGATCTATCATAATATTAATATCACCAGCACTACGAGCCATAGAGGTGGCTAATTCTTCGATTTCGTTTGCTCCATGCGGTAAAAACTCATGCAATGGCGGGTCTAAAAGACGCACAGTTACTGGCAAGCCTTCCATAGCTTTAAAAATTTCTACAAAATCACCTTTCTGTGCTGGGGCAAGGCCACTCAAAGCTTCTGCACGTTCTTCATCATTTTCTGACAAAATCATTTTACGTACATTTAGAATACGGCCTGTATCAAAGAACATATGTTCTGTACGACAAAGCCCTATACCCTCAGCACCAAATTTTCTAGCCATTTTTGCATCATATGGAGTATCTGCATTTGTACGAACGGAAAGTGTCCGAATATCATCTGCCCAGCTCATCAAAGTTTCAAAATCATCTGATAAATTAGACTCTATCATTTTGATACTACCTAAGAATACCTCACCAGTTGCACCATCAATAGTGATTTTTTCACCAAGATTTAGAACTTTATCACCTATGGTTAGCGTTTGAGCTTTATAATCAATATGTATTTCTGAAGCTCCCGCAACGCACGGTCTTCCCATACCTCTAGCAACTACAGCTGCATGGCTAGTCATGCCTCCTCTAGCGGTTAGAATTCCTCTAGCTGCATGCATGCCATGAATATCTTCAGGGCTTGTTTCAACTCGACAAAGAATAACATCATGGCCTAATTTAGCTTTAATTTCAGCTTCATCAGAATTAAATATAATTTCTCCACAAGCAGCTCCTGGAGATGCTGGCAAACCTTTAGTCAATAAAGTTTTCTCGGCATTAGGGTCTAATGTTGGGTGTAGCAATTGATCTAAAGCTTCGGGAGCAATACTCATCACCGCTTCTTCCTTACTAATCAATCCTTCATCAACCATATCAATCGCAATCTTTAAAGCAGCTGCTGCCGTACGCTTTCCTGATCTAGTTTGTAACATGTACAACTTGCCACGCTGAATTGTAAACTCAATATCTTGCATATCATGATAATGACCTTCTAGCTTTTTGCGAACCTCAACCAACTGGTTAAAGATTTCAGGCATAACTTCTTCCATTGCAGCTGAGTCTGAGTTGTTTTCTTTTTTACTGTGCAAAGTTAAATGTAGTGGCGTGCGAATGCCAGCGACAACATCTTCACCTTGAGCATTAATCAAGTACTCACCATAAAAATGATTGTCTCCTGTACTAGGGTTACGAGTAAAGGCAACGCCAGTCGCACAATCATCTCCCATATTGCCAAAAACCATGGCCTGTACATTAACCGCAGTACCCCAATCTTCAGGGATATTATTCAATTTACGATAGGTAATTGCACGTGCAACCATCCATGATTTAAAGACGGCTCCAACAGCGCCCCATAATTGTTCTGTAACATCTTGCGGAAATGGAGTACCAAGCTCTTCTAAAACTAGAGCCTTAAACTCTTCAACTATACTGCACCAGCTATCTGCTGTAATATCAGTGTCATGCACTATGTTTTCACGTCTTTTATATGTATCAATAATATCTTCGAACATATAATGATCAAGCCCTAAAACTACATCACTATACATTTGAATAAAACGACGGTAGCTATCCCACGCAAATCTAGCATCACCACTACGCTCTATTAAACCCTTAATAGTTTCGTCATTTAAGCCTAAATTCAAGACTGTATCCATCATACCTGGCATAGATACTCTAGCTCCAGAACGAACAGATAATAATAAAGGATTTTCAACATCTCCAAATTTAGAATCCATTTCCTTTTCAACAACTTCAATAGCCAAGTTAACTTGGTTCACAAGAGTTTCAGGATAAGTGTTTTCATTCTTGTAAAAGTAAGTGCAAAGAGCCGTTGTAATAGTAAACCCCGGAGGAACTGGCAAGCCCAACTGACACATTTCAGCAAGATTAGCCCCCTTGCCTCCTAACAAATTACGCATATCAACTGAACCATCTGTTTGATCTGAACCAAATCTATAGACCCATTGTGTATTTTGGTTAGAAGTTTCAGTGTCGTCTTCTTGCATAAGTGCTGGTCTTGCCATGATCTTTGCTCCTATTTAGTTGAATATACTAAGAAGATTAAAATATATAAGATAAAACGTCAAGTTTTTGTGTATATACTAACTTAACGATTTTTCCTTATATTATAAAACCTCTTAGTCTTCTTTTGTTCCAATAGTCTATCCTTATTAAATTCAAGAGAAATGCTTGCTTTCTTGCCTTTAACCATATTAGCAAAGCTTTCTTCAGACCAAACCATACAAACACCTGGTATATCAACACTTTTTACGTTTCCATTCTCATCATAATATCCATTCGGTATTACGCATTTTATATTAAAGACCGCACCCTCCTTACCAAAAAAAATATTAGAATCATTTTTAGAATAAGCTCGTGTAACCATAGTTTTATAGCCCAAATCTTGCATAGTTTTTGTATAAGCCTGCATTAAAGCACTGCCAACACCTAAACGCTGAGCATCAAAACTTATATAAATAGAAGCCATCTCGCAAATTTCTTCACGAGATAACTCTTTAATTATTTGTTTTTTCTGCATCTCTTTGTAAATATTTTCCTCAAGAGCTTCACCATTACCTTTAATAAAACCAAGAAGTTTTCCTGTTTTATTGCATTCAGCAACATATGCATAATTTCGTTTTTTTATATTCTTTTCAGATACTCCTTTAATAAACTCCCTCCAATAATCGTAAAACCATTGAATATTTTGCCCTTTTTTTAGCTCTGGAAATTCTTCTGCAAGAGGGCCTCCATAAACTTTTCCTGTATCTGGATTAATACTCTTTTTACAAAAAAAGCGTTTATAATAAGTTTCAAAAGCAAGCTCTGCTATAGGCTTCTCATCATTTATAGTTATTTTCCTAATTTTAAAGTCCATTATTTATACTCCATATATTAAAATGTCTTTATTTAAGACATAGTATTCGTTCTACGGTTTTTAAAACCGCACATAATTAATTATTGATATGTATAAAGAAAATATAAAACCGACTAACGTCGGTGATGTACGTGAACAAGCTGAGAAACAGAAGTTTCCAGCGTCATTAAATAAGAAAAGTTAATTGTGTTTACTATAATCATCATGGAGATTATGATAATCGAAGCATCAAAGAGCTGTCAACTTCTTTTTATCTTCTGTGAAAAGTTCTGCATTACTTTCAATTTCTATGATTTTTATCACGGCAAGCCCTATGTTTCCACATGAGCTACGCATCTCGCCAACAACATGACCATCAGCATCTGTAATTTCTGAATTAGGTTCTGGCAATTCATCGCCAGTAACTGTAACAATTCGTTTTTTTAGCAGTCCTCTATATCGCATACGAGCAGTTAACTCTTGCCCAGTATAGCAACCTTTATCCCAAGAAATTCCATGCAATTGATCAATATTATTTTCAAGTAAATTACTTAGCTTTACCTTCATGTCACGACTGCCATCTGGCACTGCGAGACTAATTCTATGCCTATCATACTCTATAAATTCTGCATTGGCTTCAATGGATTCAATGGCTTTATTGGTTTTTCTAATGCTACGATAACCTAATTCTGGCATGCGTGGATCTTGATAAAAGCCCTCTGCCAAAGACTCATCATCGCCCCATGCAACAAAAACATTGTACAAACCAGAAGAATTTTCAATTTCCACCCCTGAACGTAGAGCATAAATTTTTAATGTACGAACCAGCTCATCTGCTCTATCACGCTCACACTCAAGGAAAACAATCTCACCATCAGTAGTCATGATAAAATCATGCAAAAACTTACCTTGCGGAGTTAATAAACATGCATAAAGCGGACTCGTGATAGAAAGTTTTTCTATATCATTGGTAATTAAACCTTGTAGAAAACTAAGCCTATCTATGCCAGAAATGCTTACGACTCCACAATTTTTAAGCTGACAAATCTTCATAGTAACTCTGATATTCTTGCAACAAGTTCTTCCACATCATTTTCATCATGATAAACAGCAAAACCAAATCTTAATCTATCGCCACGGTAATCTGTCATTACTCCAAGTGAAAGCAATTCATCATGAAGTTCACCTGCATTTTCAGACTTGAAAGTTAAGAAATGCCCTCTGTCCTCATTCTCAATTGGCACAGCCAAGATATCAGAATCTATCTGTAAGTCATTTAATTTACTAACAAACAACTCCTGCAATTTATGCACATGATTGTGTATATTCTCTACCGTAATGTTTTCTGCTTCTAGCCAATTTTGCACAGCATGAAAGCGATATAGTCCCATCGGGTCAAAAGTTGCCCCCATAAATCTGCCACCTCCAGCATCGTATGGCACACCTTCTTGCGCACCCTCTAATCCACTGAAAGCCGCCCACCAACCTGTATTCACAGGACGCAAGCCATATTCAGGCGGACAATGCATAAAGCAACACCCCTCACCTGACATTGCATATTTATATCCTCCTGCCATATAAAAAGCACGATCTGCAATCTCTGATAAATCCGTAGGTAAAGCCATAAAACCGTGATAACCATCAATTACGACAAAGCAATCTTTATCTTCAATGTTGTTAACCAAACTTGTTAAATCAGGTACGGCAAAACCACTATTAAAAAACACATGGCTACAAAATGCTAAATCATATTTTCCTAAATTTGCTATTTTTGTAAAACGATCAGTAAAACTATCAAAAGGCTCTGTTTCAACTCTTGTAACTACTACCAAGTCATCTTCTTCCATGCGTTTCATTTGTCTGGAAAAACTATGAAACTCACTATCCGTGGTTAAAATACGAATAGGAGTTTTAAAACATGACAATAAACGCAAAACAAATTCATGAGTATTCGGTGCAAAAGCAATACTATCTGCTTGGGGCAATTGCAATTGTTCTGCAATTTGTGATTTCACCTCGGGCATTACACGAGAAAACACGTCTTTTCCCCATTTTTCATCTACATATTTAGCGGCAATTTCCCACGCTTCTTGTTGAGCATCAAGTGTTACATCTGGCCAAAAATGGTGGCTATGCGCTGCAAAATGTAGCTTAGTATTATTAGCTTCTAAAAACTTACTAAACCCATGCTTTAACATTATTTGCTACCTTTCTCTCCGTATGAAAAAGACATTTGCTTACTTATTTCTTCAGGCAATTCTGGCAAGGCAGAACGAGGGATTAAGAAAGTTGATAAAGCAAATAAATCTTTAAACACTCGGTGTTTCGATGCGGTTTCTGTTAGGTAATCACTTCCAGATGATCCACCACTACCCATTTTCATACCAATCATACGTTGCACCATTAAAGCATGACGATAACGCCAAACTGTCATAGTCTCATCAATATCCATTGCCAAATGTAAAATTCTGTATGGTTGTTGCAAGGCTGGCTGATCTCTATAAAGATGGATAAACAAAGCTGCTCGCAGAGCATCAGATGAAAGTTTCCAGCCATCTGCATTTTCATTAGCAAACAACTCATCAAAACTAGCTTGCGTATTATCAATCTTAGCTAAATCTTCATCTGAAGCATTAACACGATCTTCATCTAGCATATTTGCAACGGCACCACGGTAAGTATCCCAAAAGTTATAGTTCCCCATATCTACAAACGGAGTACGAGATAACCATGTTCCAATTTGTGCTAATAAAGAAGGCTTTGCCTCTAAATCTCTATATTTTTGTTGTTGTTCCTCAGATAAACTTGCATCATACGGGCATTTATTATATTTCACACGATCATCACGCTCTAAGCCTAAACGAATTTCAACCTCTCTAAATTGCTGACTTTGGAAACCTGAAGCTGTACGGAAAACATGTCTAAATTCAAGAAAATCAAGTGGAGTCATTGTCTCTAAAACATCTAGTTGAGAAACTAATAATTTTAAAGTCTCTAGAATTCTCTCCATACTTGCGGTCACTAAAAGTAAGTCATGGTCAGCAACAGGAATTTCACCAAATATTTTTTGTACTCTGGATAGTTCAAACAAGACCAACTTAAACCATAACTCATAGGCCTGATGAATAACTATAAATAACATCTCATCATGAGCAGGTTCCCCACTACGCTTTGGGTCATCTTGGCTGATCATATATTGAGCATCTAAGATTTTATCTAACTGTAGATAATCTGGGTATGTAATATTACTCGTGTCATTATTTGGTAGTGTATTGCTGTTATTCATCTTTCATTCTCCTTTTTTATAATTTACAACATGTTTAAAATAATCGCTAGCACCACTACTTGTGGCACTGTAACCAGCGGCAAAAACAAGGCTATTTTCCAAGACTTTGCTGTGTCTTTTAAAACCATAATTTCAGTATAATCTGTAGATACTCCTGTCATCAAAAAAGCAAAGCTATTTCCCGGAGCTTTTGCTCTTGTCAAAATATCTGCGGCAATAGGTGTAGTTCCTTCAGAGCAAACTTCAATAATTGTTGCTGCAATCATTGTAATTAAAAGCCCAATAACACTGGGCCCAAGCCATGTTTGGAATAAATCCAACGATACGAATACACGTATAGCAGAGGCAATAACCACACCAAACAACATCCATCTAATTACAATTCGTCCGCCTTTTAGGCCTTCCCAAAATAATTGTTTAAAAAAACTAGGAGTTATACTTTCACTTTTCCACCATGAACCTAATGTTTGAGGCATGGATTCATCAATTTTTTCTACTCGATAAGGGTTGTTTGGTAATGTACCTTTTAGAACAAGTTTATCAAAAATTAAGCCACTAAAAATACCTATAACCATTGATAACAGCAAAAATGTAACAGTCCATGGCAAGCCAATTAAACCCCATAAAATAAGAGTTAATGATAGTGAATTCCATGGACTAGCGATTAAAAAAGCCATTACTTGCCCCAAACTAGCACCACGTTCATATAGTTTCATGCCAACCATTAAAATGCCATGGCTACATAAATCAAGGAAAACCCCTGCTAATGTAGCCCTCCATATACCTTTAAAACCAGTCCCTGTACCCAAGAAACCCATAATGACTGGTTGAGGTATCCGAGATAATAAACCAATAAAAGCAATACCTATTAAAACACCCCACCACATTTGTGAAACAATATCAACTACAGCGGTTGCAAATTCAAATAGCCTTTCAGAGGCTGATAGATTAAACAATACAATTGCACCAGCAAAAACAACGATGCTACCACAAATCCACAGTAACCAATCTACTCCCGTAGAGTGGTGACAACTTCCTTCTGTTTCTTTTTTTACATCATGCATTATATTATCTTGACTTTTTGTCATAAATTGTGTATATTTATTAAAATCTTAATTATTAGAAAACTTAACACAGAACTATTAGTAAATATAGGATAATACACAATGTATAAAATATTCATTCTCACAGCTTGTTTTATGATCGCTTTCATGGGTAGCGTAAGTGCTAAATCATTAAATGATGAGAATATATCTCTAAAATATAATGTTTATGCTGGCGGACTTCATGCTCTAAAAGCCTCTTTAGACATGTCATTAACAGCGAAAAAATATGATATAGAGGTTGACGCTAAAACCAATGGCTTTATAGGTAAAGTTTTTCCGTGGGCAGGACATTTTGAAACTGTTGGCACTACTGATAAAAAAGATTTAATTCCAGAAACACACACATCAACAAGCTCATGGAAAAAGAAAGCAAAAGAAAAAGAACTTGAATATAAAGATGGTGTATTTAAAGCTAAGCACGAAATAAAAAATGGTAAAAAAACTACCAATAATAAAATAAAAAATGAATTAACTATAGATACAGTCGACATGTTAACTGGTGCTGTGCAATTACTACAAAATGCAGAGAATCAAAGCACTTGCAATGGTAGCGTCCCTGTCTTTGATGGTAAAAGGCGTTTTAATCTAATTTTTAAAGAAGCTGGCTCTAGCACTATTAGAAAAAGTAAATACTCAGCCTTTTCTGGTACTGCCTTGAAATGTACAGTTGAAATTGAGCCTGTACTTGGCTTTAGAGCAAAAGATAAAAAACGGGGCTGGCTCGCAGTTCAGAACCATACAAAAGCACGAAAAAAAATGCCAACAATTTGGCTCTCAAAACTTGAAGAAGACGGCCCAGTTGTACCTGTGCGTGTAGAAATAGCTAGTAGCTATGGTGCTGTAATTGCTCATTTAACAAGTATCAAGTCAAAATAATAAAGTATTATTAAGGTTTTTTAGGTCTTGATTGTTTTGCATCAGATGGCTTTTGCCTAGTACCTGTTCTACCTTCTTTAAATACACTATCTATACTTTGTTTGTGAGTTATAAGATCCTGTTTAATTCCCGGTGTAATGCTACGCATAGCAACAGCTTTATTAACAGCTTCATGATCAACTGTTAGAGTTTTACCAACTTCATGCAACATAGCCGAGAAAACCGTATTACTATTAAAGTTAAAAATACCATATAAAAAATGTCTATCATTAAATGTTTTAGCAAGCTTTGCAGCCTGTCTAACAGCATTTTCTACTTCATCTTTGGTTCCTGAACAAACAGTGTAGCCTTTGTGTGGGTGACTATCTCTATTACCATTTCTAGTTCCTGCTAAAAGTATGTTGTTAGAAACATAGGCTTTTAAGTTATCCCATGGACGACCTATAGGAATAATTTCATTAGTTTTGCTACTAACAGATAAACCATTAATTTGAGCTATACGCTTCCCTTCATCATTAAATACTTCCAAATATAGATGCCCACCCAAATGAGCCAAGGGAAGAACTTTAGCTTCTATAGTACAAACCATAATCAATACTCCAATGTTTATTTATAACCTGACAATACTATCACAGTTATGGCAATATAGCAACAAATATCTTGATTGTTCATAGTCTATATACTATATATGGTGTGTTATAACATTATTAGGGAGACACAATAAATGGCAGCATATCAATATATCTATGTAATGAAAGAACTATCGAAAGCTTATTCTGGTGGAAAGAAGGTTCTAAACGACATGTATCTTAGTTTCCTACCTGGGGTGAAAATTGGGGTATTAGGGCCAAACGGCGCTGGTAAATCTACATTGCTTAAAATTATGGCAGGTATTGAAACAGAATTTCAAGGTGAGGCTTGGGCAGCTGAAGGAGCTAAAGTTGGCTATCTTCCACAAGAACCACAGTTAGACCCTAGTAAAACTGTCCAAGAAAACGTAATGGTTGCTCTCTCAGAAATGAAAGAGTACTTAGATAAGTACAATGAAATCAGTGCGAAATTCTCAGAACCTGATGCTGATTTTGATGCTCTATTGGCAGAACAGGGTGAACTGCAAGAAAAAATTGAAGCAGGCAATGGCTGGGAGCTTGAAAGAACAATTGAAATCGCAATGGACGCTTTGCGTTGCCCTCCTGGTGATATGTCAGTAGAGAACCTATCTGGTGGTGAAAAACGCCGTGTTGCTCTATGTCGCTTGTTGCTAGAAAAACCAGATTTATTATTACTTGATGAACCTACTAACCACTTGGACGCAGATTCTGTAGCTTGGCTACAACGTCATTTACTTGATTACCAAGGAACTGTTGTAATGATTACTCACGATAGATATTTCCTTGATAATGTTACAGGTTGGATTTTAGAGCTTGACCGTGGACATGGCATTCCTTACGAAGGTAATTATACCTCATATCTTGAAAACAAAGAGAAACGTATGAAGCAAGAAGGTCGTGAAGATCAAGCTCGCCAACGTACTCTATCTCGTGAGCTTGAATGGGTGCGTCAATCACCAAAAGCCAGACAAGCAAAAAGTAAAGCTCGTATCACAGCATATGATAACCTTCTTGCTGAAAGTGAAAAATATTCAAAAGCTGATAATGCTCAAATCATTATTCCACCTGCTCCAAGATTGGGCGGAGTTGTAATAGAGGCCGATCAGCTATGTAAGGGCTACGAAGACCGTCTTTTAATTGATAATCTTGACTTTAAATTACCCGCAGGTGGTATCGTTGGTGTAATCGGAGCAAATGGAGCTGGTAAAACCACTCTATTTCGTATGATTACAGAACAAGAAGAACCTAATAGTGGTACGATTAAAATAGGTGAAACAGTCCAGCTTGGCTATGTAGACCAAAGCCGTGATAGCCTTAATGATAACAATACAGTTTGGGAAGAGATCTCAGATGGCGATGATATTATCATGATTGGTAAGCGTGAAATGCAATCCAGAGCCTATGTTTCTACTTTTAATTTTAAAGGTTCAGACCAACAAAAGAAAGTTGGCACTCTATCAGGTGGTGAGCGTAACCGTGTACACTTAGCAAAAATGCTACGCCAAGAATCTAATGTTTTACTATTAGATGAACCTACAAATGATTTAGATACTGAAACATTAGCCGCTTTAGAAGTTGCTTTAGAGAATTTTGCTGGTTGTGCCGTGGTAATCTCGCATGATAGGTGGTTCTTAGATAGACTTGCCACGCATATCCTTGCCTTTGAAGGCAATAGTGAAGTTGTGTGGTTCGAAGGTAATTACGAAGATTACGAAAAAGATCGCCGTAAACGTGTCGGTGATGATGCAAATCAACCACATAGAATTAAATATAAGCCACTACGTCGTGCTTCTTAGAATTCATAAGCTATTAATACTTATGTGCTACGCTTTATCTACCGTAAAACTTTAGTAAAAGGATAAAATTATAATGCCTATTAAAAAGCCAGAGAATAACCCACTGCTTGAGCCTACTCCATATCGCAATGATGTGCCTCCTTTTGATTTAGTAAAAACGGAGCATTTTTTACCAGCTTTAGAATGGGCAATTAGTGATACAAAACGAGAACTTGAGGAAATTAAGAATATAAAAAACCCATCATTTGAAAATATTATTGAAGCTATGGATAAGGACAATAAATCATTTAGCCGTGTAATGGGTGTTTTTTCTTTATTTGATGGTGCAAATAATACTGATGAATTAAAAGCAATTTCTGGAGAATTTAAAGGTAAAATATCTAAATTCTATACAGATATCTCTCTTGATGAAGACTTATTCAAACAAACAAAAGCAGTTTACGACAAAAAGGACTCTTTAAATTTGTCTAAGGCACAGCTTTTATTACTAGAAGACCAATATAAAGGCTTTGTTAGAAATGGCGCTTTATTAAATGATGAAGATAAACAAAAATTCCGTAACAATAGCGAAAGACAAGCCGAATTAAAAAATGAATTTGGACAAAATTCATTAAACGCAATAAATGAATTTGAATACTATGTTGAAGACGAAAGTGAACTTGCAGGCATGCCTGAAGGGGCAAGAACTGCAGCCACAGAGGCAGCAGAAGAAAAAGGACAACAAGGCAAATGGCTTTTAACCTTACATGCACCAAGCGTTATTCCAGTGTTGCAATATGCAGAAAACCGTGACTTACGTGAAAAAATATGGCGTGCTTATTCTACTGTATCAAAAGATGGTGAACATGATAACAAGCAAGTATTAAAAGAACTAGTAACATTAAGAAATGAGAGAGCTCAACTTCTTGGTTATGACACGCATGCTGACTATGTACTTGAAGAACGTATGGCAAAAAATAAGGACACAGTATTTGAAATGCTGGATAATTATAAAGAAATCGTGAAGCCTTTTGCAGAAAAAGAACATAAAGAATTACAAGATTTTGCAAAATCAACTGGTGCCACAGATGAGCTAAAACCATGGGATATGGGTTTTTATGCAACAAAAATGAAACAAGAAAAATATAGTTTTGACGAAGAAGAACTAAAGCCATTTTTATCATTTGAGAAAGTACGCCAAGGAGCTTTTGATGTTGCCACAAAACTATATGATATACGCTTTGAGAAAAAAGATGATTACCCTGTGTATCACGAAGATGTTGAAACTTTTGATGTCTACAATAACAAAACAAATGAATTAGTCGGTGTTTTTTATACCGATTATTTCCCTCGTGCGACTAAACGTGGTGGAGCATGGATGGACGCATATGTTAGCCAAAGCCATTTTGATGACGGCAGTCGTAAACCGCCAGTTATAGGCAACCATGGTAACTTTCCAAAACCAACCAAAGACAAACCATCTTTATTATCTATGAATGATGCAATTACTCTATTCCATGAGTTCGGTCATGGTTTGCATGGCTTAATGTCAAATACAGAATATCAATCTCATGCTAGCCCAAACGTAAGATGGGATTTCGTTGAGCTACCATCTCAATTAATGGAAAACTTTGTTAAAGAAAAAGAAGTTTTGGATATGTTTGCCAAGCACTTTGAAACGGATAAAAACATTCCAGCAGATTTGCTACAAAAAATGAAAGATGCAGAAAACTTCCGCTCAGCATCTAACTTCCTAAGGCAAATTCAACTTGCTACATTAGATATGAAATGGCACACAACTGACCCAAGCACAATCAATGATGTTGAAGCATTTGAAAGAGAAGTTTGCAATGATTTTTATATGGTTAACCCTGAAGGTGGTTTAACCTCAACTGCTTTCTCTCATATCTTTGATGGTGGCTATTCGGCTGGTTATTATAGTTACAAATGGGCTGAGGTTCTAGAAGCAGATGCCTTTGAACCATTTAAAGAAAATGGATTGTTTGACAAAGAAACAGCAGATAAATTCCATACATTAATTGCTAGTGGTGGTTCTGTTGAGCCAGATGAATTATATCTTAATTTCAGAGGAAAACCAGCAGACCCTAGTGCTTTATTAAAGCGTGAAGGACTAGACGGTAACCCAAATGATATAAATGATAATAAGCCACAACAGGCACAGACTAAAAAAAAGGGATTTAGACCATAAATTATTTGTTTCTACATAGTTGCTATATATAAAAACTTCTGCTATGATCCGATTACAAATATAAAATATCGTAAAATATAAATGCCAGAAGAGGAGTATAGCCATGTCCGACAACAAAACTACTTTATTAAAAGATACAGAAGTAAAATCAAAAAAATCTATTGGTGATAGTATTAATGATAAGATTGTTGGACTTTACTCGATGTTGTTGCCTCCCCTACGACAAGCAGATAAAGAAGCACTAAGTGCTGGAACAAAAGGCTTTGAAGGTGGCATTTTTGCAGGAAAACTTGAATGGGACGACCTTATGAGTCTACCAATTCCAAAACTGACAAAAAAAGAACAAGCATTTATTGATGGGCCAGTAGATGACCTATGTAAGATACTTGATAGCTGGGAAATTAATAACAGTGCAACTTCAGATCAAGATTTAGGTGATTTACCAACTGAAGTTTGGGCTCACCTTATGGAGCACAAATTCTTTGGTCTTGAGATACCAGAATCAGACGGTGGACATGGCTTTTCTACACTTGCACATCGTGCTGTAGTACAAAAAGTTGCAAGCCGCAACATTACTGCCGCCGTAACTATTATGGTACCAAACTCATTAGGGCCTGCTGAACTAATTAAAGAGTATGGAACAGATAATCAGAAAAAAGAGCATTTACCGAAACTAGCTAATGGTAGTGAAATACCTTGCTTTGCTTTAACTGGAGCCGCAAACGGTTCTGATGCCGCAGGCTCAATGCAAGATGAAGCAATAGTTGTAAAAGATGAAGCTACTGGTGAATTATCTTTAAAAATGAATTGGAGCAAACGCTATATAACACTAGGGCCTGTAACAGATGTTGCTGGAATTACAGTTAAAGTTTTTGACCCTGATCATCATCTAGGTGATGAAGTTGATTTAGGTATTACAGCTGTCTTAGTACCTCGTGAAACTAAAGGTGCAGATTTTGACACAAGGCATGCACCTGCAGGTTTGCCATTCATGAATGGCCCTAATACAGGTAAAGATGTTATCCTGCCAATTGACGATTACGTTATTGGTGGTAAATCTGGTATTGGTCAAGGTTGGGTAATGGTTATGGAGTGCTTGGGCGTTGGTCGTAGTATTTCTCTGCCATCACTGTCAGCTTCTGGTGCTAAACTATCCACTTATGTTACAACAGCTTATGCAAGTTTCCGTGAGCAGTTTAATACTGCAGTTGCAAATTTCCAAGGTGTAGAAGAGCTAGTTGCCCGTATGGGAAGCCGTACATATATGATGGATGCAATGGGAAAAGCTACGGCCCTAATGATTGATCGTGGTGAAAAACCAACTATATTATCAGCTATTTCTAAATATCACCTTACAGAAAATCTGCGTGATACTGTCGATGATGGAATGGACGTTTTAGCAGGTGCTGCTGTACAAACAGGTCCCAAAAACTTATTGGTTGATGCATATAAAGGTATCCCAGTGGCAATCACAGTTGAAGGTTCGAACCCAATGACACGTAATTTGATTATTTTTGGTCAAGGTATGGTTATGGGACACCCACATTTAAAAGATCATATGACAGCAGCTTCCAATAATGATGCTAAAGGTGTTTTAAAACATATGGGCAAACATGCTTGGAATGCGATAGTTAATGTTGCAAAAAGTGTTGTCTTTGGAATAACTGATGGCAGAGGCAGTCATGTGCCTGTCGATGATAAAGATGTTTCTCGTTACTATCAAAAGCTTAACCGTATGGCTTCTAACTTTAATGTTGCAACCAATATGGCTTTAACAGTGTTTGGTGGTAAGTTAAAAATTTTGGAACGTGTTTCTGCAAGACTAGGTGATATTGAAAGCCATATTGCAAAAGCATCATTTACTCTTTGGAAATACGAAAAAGAAGGTCGCAATAAGGCAGATTTACCACTGGTGCATCGTGCAGTTCAAGAAGATTTGCATGAGGCTGAAAAAGCTTATGAAGATCTACTTGATAACTTCCAAGGAAGACCAATTGCAAGTGTATTGTTGCGTTTAGTTACAAAACCAATGTCTATTATGCCTTTCACAGGTCGCTATAATAACAAAATGCCATCTGATGCTTTAGATAGTAAAGTTGTAAAATCTATTACAGTTCCAGGTGCAACTCGTGATCGCTTGACTGATGGTATTTATAAAACTAATGATTTAACTCAACAAATTGGATTATTAGAAGAAGCATTTAATAAATATGCCGCAGCAAAACCATTTGAAAGAAAGCTAAAACAGGCTGTAAAAGCAAATAAAATAGACTCTGATGCTCGCAGTAAAAATGAAGATTTGGGTGTTGCAGTTACGCAAGGAATTATCACACAGCAAGAAGCTGATGTTGTTCTCAGCTCTCGTGAAATTTGTGCAGAAGCTATTAAAGTTGATGAATTCCCAGCAGAGAACCCACGTAAAAATGTTCTAGCTGCACGTAAAAAACTTGGGCGTTAGTCTCTACTAATTAAAATAGACAAAGTTAGTAGAATGATATAGCCTAGACCTTATGCAGATAAGAAAACTACCAGAAGAGCTAATAAACAGAATCGCCGCAGGTGAAGTTATAGAACGCCCTGCGGCAGCTGTTAAAGAGCTTGTCGAAAATGCCATTGATGCAGGTGGTACACAAATCAATGTATCATTGCGTGATGGCGGTTGCAGCCTAATTTCAGTCCAAGATAATGGCATTGGTATGAATACCGATGATTTGCGTTTAGCTGTTGAACGTC
>JAJFGX010000034.1 GCA_021775895.1 Alphaproteobacteria bacterium
GTATTCTGTTTCTTCTTTCTCTGTAATTGTGCCACGAGTTCTGCCCAATGCCAAAGACATACAAGCAAGCGTAGTCAACTGCGTAGTAAATGCCTTGGTTGAAGCAACGCCAATTTCTGGCCCTGCCACGGTTCTTAGAACGTGGTTAGATTCACGCTCTATTGTGCTTTCTACAGTATTTAGAATAGACATGACTTTTTGATCTTGTGATTTCGCGTAGCGAAGAGCCTCTAAAGTATCTAAGGTCTCTCCCGATTGAGAAATAAACAGTGAAGTACCATTTTCAGGCATTGGTGGCATACGATAGCGAAATTCAGAGGCTATATCTAATTCAACAGGCATACGAGCAAATTTTTCCATCCAATATTTAGCCACCATACCAGCATAAAATGCAGTACCACAGGCACTAATTGTCAAACGAGATGTGTTAATCAGAGTATCCATTACATCTTTTGGCAAGGTGATATGCCCTGTTGCTGGGTGAATGAATGTATTTAGAGTATCGCCAATAACTTCTGGTTGCTCATAGATTTCTTTCAGCATAAAGTGCTTATACTTGCCTTTACCTGTTAATGCTCCCGATAAAGTTGTTTGACGTATTTCTCTTTCAACATCTTCTCCTGCTTGGTTTTTTATTGATGCCCCATCAGAGGTAACACCTACTCTATCGCCATCTTCTAAGAAACATACTCTGCTTGTAAGCGGTGCTAGAGCATAAGAGTCTGAGGCAAGATACATTGCATTATCGCCATAACCCAAAGCAAGTGGTGTGCCTTGTCTTGCACCAAATATAAAGTTGTTTTCTCCATGGAAAATCATTGCGACAGAAAAAGCCCCTTGCAGACGGTCAACCGTATCATTAGCAGCTTCCAACACAGTGCGTCCCTGTTTTATATAGTGAGTGACGAGATGTGCAATAACCTCTGTGTCCGTTTCAGTTGTAAATTGAGCTTGGCTTTGCTCTAACTCTTTTTTTAACTCTTTATAATTTTCAATTATACCATTATGCACCACTGCAACATTTTCTGTTGCATGCGGGTGAGCATTATTTTCCGTTGGTTGCCCGTGCGTTGCCCATCTTGTATGACCAATACCGATAGAACCTGACAGAGGGTCATTAGCTATTTTTTTGGATAAATTAACTAGTTTACCCTCAGCCCTACAGCGAGTGATTTCTCCATTGATCAAAGTTGCAACCCCTGCACTATCATAACCACGATATTCAAGGCGTTTTAGACCTTCAACTAATAGCTCTGTTGCATTTTCTTTTCCAATAACTCCAACGATACCACACATATTTTATGCTCCCTCTTTCTCTGCTTGCTTTTTCTCTCTGAAATTTTTTGCCCATTCTTTACTTATCAATAATTTGGCTCTAGTAACACCTAAGGCATTTGACGGCACATCAGAAGAAATAACACTTCCTGCACCTACGAAAGCCCCTGCCCCAACAGTCACAGGAGCAACCAAAGCACTATTTGACCCAATAAAAGCATCAGCTTCTATAACAGTTTTGTATTTTAAGAAGCCATCATAATTACAAGTAATTGTGCCTGCTCCAATATTTGCACGCTCTCCAACAACCGCATCACCTAAATAACTCAAGTGGCTAACTTTTGCTCCACGACCAAGCTTAGTCTTTTTTATTTCAACAAAATTTCCAACTTTTGCATTTTCTCCAATATCTGCATTAGGACGCAATCTAGCAAATGGCCCAACACTTGCATTAGAATGCACAATACATTGCTCTAAATGGCAAAATGGTAGAATATTTGCTCCAGTTTCAATTTCAACCCCAACACCAAACACAACACTTTGTCCAATGGTCACATCTTTAGCAATTTTAGTATCAAAGCTAAAATAAGTAGTATCAGGATCTTGCAAAGTAATACCTTCTTCCATTGCTTTTATACGCAAACGATTTTGAAACTTCTTCTCAATCATTGCTAAATCTAACCTAGAGTTCACGCCCTCCATATCTTCAGCAGGAACTTCAACAATTCTGGTCGACAGGTTTTCTTTTCGTGCTATCGCTGGCAAATCAGTTAAATAGTATTCTGCTTGAGCATTGTCATTACTTAAAGCATCTAACCAATCAAATAAACGAGTGCCATCAGCACACATAATGCCACCATTACATAAATTTATTTGACGCTCATCATCATTTGCATCTTTAAATTCAACAATGCGCTCTAGAATATCACCGTCTCCAAGAACCATACGCCCATAGCTGGCAGGGTTATCTAAACGCATTGCAGAATAAACCAGACCAGTATCCGAATGCTCTCTACGCTTATCTAATAATTTTGTAATGCTATTAGAAGTAACCAAAGGCGTATCACCAAATAAAACCACAACATCACCATCAAAACCTTGTAAGTGCTCAGCCGCAGGCTTAACTGCACCACCTGTACCATTAGCAACTTTTTGCACTGCGGTTAAATGCGGAGCAACCTCAACTGCCATATCCCCCATATTTTCACCAATTACGACAATAATCTTTTCTGGCGATAAAGCACTTGCGGCATCTATCACATGTCGAACCATGCTCTGCCCTGCAACTTTGTGTAGAGGTTTTGGCATTTCAGAATGCATACGAGTTCCCTGCCCCGCTGCTAATATAACACATGCAAATTTCTGCATTTTTACTTCTCCTTGAAAGCTTAATCACGACTATAGAATGCAAATAAAGTGCTGGCTACGCAAATCACAGTTTATTGCAGAACATTACAAACTATAGAGCGCTCTGTGGTTGCGTCATTGCGAGCATAGCGAAGCAATCCAGTTTTATGCTTGTAACTCTAGATTGCCACGTCGGACTAGCGTCCTTCTCGCAAAGGCGGCATATACAACTGTTAACTATGAAACAAATATATGTTAATGTTGATTCTCTTTCTCGAGGATTGAGCGAAGGTTAACATAGCAACCAAAATTAATATATTAAAATAGAGGAGCAAGAAATGTCACAAGAATTAACAACACGATTTAATGAACTAGCAGAATGCGTAAAAATAATAGATCAATGAGGTTTAAATCTATTTCAATCAATGTCACCTGATGATATGAATAAAATAATATCTGAATCTCCTTCACCTCAAAATGATTCAGCCTATAAAGAATTAATGAGTGAAGTAAGGGAGATCAAGCAAAATGGTGTGGAAAACATAGGTTATGAACGTGCCGTAAGAGTGTACGAATCTCTATTAATTCGAGGCGACAAAACCATTGGTATCGCAGAAAATATACTAGGCGAAAATTTTATTAAAAATGCAGCCCCGAAAATAGAGAATAAACTAACTGCAGAAAAAGTAGCTAATTCATTAAAGCTACAAAGTATGGGAAAGCTTTTTACTTAAAGTTTTTTAATACAGCCTATAAAATGCCATACAAAATTGTTGATTATGCAACAATTATATGCTAGACTATGCTCATACTTCATAAAATAGGCAAGGAAAAATTATGACCGATTCAAAAAAATTGTTTTCTAAACTAGAGCTACCTTTAGTAGTCGCTCCAATGTTTTTAATTTCCAACCCAAAACTGGCTTTAGCCTGTTGTAAAGAAGGAATAGCTGGTAGTTTTCCTGCCTTAAATCAGCGCACTAGTGCTGGATTTGAAGACTGGTTGAATGAAATGGACGAAGGCTTAGCTAAACTAAAAAAAGAAAATCCAGACAAAGAAATTGCCCCATATGCTGTAAATTTAATTGTTCATAAAAGCAACCCAAGACTAAAAGATGATTTAGACCTCTGCATAAAACACAAAGTGCCAATTATTATAACTTCACTAGGTGCAGTGCCAGAGCTTGTTGATGCAGTGCATAGTTACGGCGGTATTGTTATACATGATGTAACAAATATTCGACATGCAAAAAAAGCGGCGGGAGCAGGCGTAGATGGTTTAATAGCTGTAACCAAAGGCGCTGGTGGACATGCTGGAACAATGGATCCTCTTTCATTAATCAGTGAAATTAGAGAATTCTTTGATGGAACTATTGCCTTAGCTGGCGGTTTAACTAATGGCACTGATATTTCAAACGCCAAAGCGATGGGGGCGGACATAGCCTATATGGGAACACGCTTTATTAATACGGAAGAATCCGCCGCCTCTCAAGAATACAAAGATATGATTTGCTCAGTTACAGCATCGGACATTGTGTATACTGACGCGATTAGTGGCATTCCTGCAAATTTCATTGCTCAAAGCTTAGAAAATGCTGGCTATGATGTTGATGAATTAAAGAAAACACCTGTAACTGGAGCAAAAATAAAACCATTAAATGATGAAGCAAAATCATGGAGTACAATATGGTCGGCAGGTTACGGAGTTGACAATATTGATGATATTCCAAGCGTTGCAAAGCTCGCAACAGGAATGAAACAAGACTATGCAATTGCCGAACAAAAGCTATCCCCTGCTCAACCAAAGACAAAACAAAAAACTATCAATAGGCATAAAAAACTGTAATATATTACATTATATATTACAGGGGTTATTTCATGACTATAAAAATTGCTAGCTGGAACGTAAACTCAATTAGAGCAAGAATGCCTAATGTCTTAAATTGGCTAGATACTGCCAAACCTGATATTTTAATGATGCAAGAGCTAAAAGCTCAAAACGAACAATTTCCGAATGAAGAATTTGAAAAACGTGGCTACCACCTTGCCGTCCATGGTCAAAAAAGCTGGAATGGTGTTGCTATTATTTCCAAAGAACCGATAGAAAATGTAACGATCGGGCTTTCTGGTAATGATAATGATGAACAATCACGCTATATAGAGGCTACAATTAACGATGTACAATATTGTTGTCTCTACCTGCCAAATGGCAACCCTGTAGATAGTGAAAAATATCCCTATAAACTCGAATGGCTAGATAGACTCTATAATAGAACTAAAGAAATGCTAGCAAACGGAACTCCTTTTGTCTTGGGTGGTGATTTTAATATTATTCCAGCAAATGAAGATTGCTATGACCCTACGGCATGGGCGGATGATGCTCTGTTTCGTTTAGATAGTCGTCGTAAATTTCGCAGTATTTTAAATCTTGGACTAACTGATGCCTTTCGTGTTGAGCATAGAGACATAGCAGAGTCCTATACATTTTGGGATTATCAAGCTGGTGCGTGGCCACAAAACAAAGGTATACGTATAGATCATTTTTTGATGTCACCACAAATAACTGACCGCATGCTACACTGCTCAATTGATAAACAGCCTCGTGGTGAAGAAAAAGCCTCTGATCACACGCCTATAATATTGGAGATAAAAAAATGACCGAAGAAATTATACTGACAGAAATTGCAAATAATATTGCAACAATAACAATGAACCGCCCTGAAGTGCATAATGCTTTTAATGAAGACATGATTCAAGAGCTAACTGATGCTTTTGCTAGCATGGGTGGGCGAGATGACGTTAGAGCCATAGTTCTGAAAGGTAATGGTAAAAGTTTTTCCGCAGGTGGTGACTTAAACTGGATGCGTAGAACAGCCGAATATAATTTTGATGATAATTTTGAAGATGCAATGAAGCTTGGCTGGCTTTTAAAAACTATAAATACTTGCCCAAAACCAACAATAGCCGTAGTGCATGGAAATGCTTTTGGTGGCGGAGTTGGCTTAACTGCTTGTTGTGACATTGCTATTGCCGAACAAAACACTAATTTCTGCCTATCTGAGGTAAAAATTGGTTTAATACCTAGTATTATTGCACCCTACGTAGTCTCCGCAATTGGACAGCGTCAAGCCCGCCGTTACTTCATGACCGCAGAACGTTTCACTGCGAATAAAGCACAAGAAATTGGACTTGTACATGAAGCTTTATCAAAAGAAGAGATTAGCAATACTCTTGATGATATTATTGCTTCACTGATGAATGGAGCTCCCAACGCACAAATAATGGGTAAAGATCTAATTCATAAAATAAACAATAGAGAAATTGACGACAAAGTCATTAACTATACTGCCAGAAAAATTGCTGAGGCAAGAGCCGCTGATGAAGGTAAAGATGGACTATCTGCTTTCCTTAATAAACAAGAGCCAAGCTGGTCTAAAAAGGCTTAACCATGTCAGGGAGCAATAGTTCTTTTGGCTGTACGCTCAGGTCGATTATTAAAATGCTCAAGATGATGAGGTAAGGGTTTTAGAAGAGGAGCTTCAAGCTTGGTTATTTTATTGATATTAGTAAGGCAGTCTTCACCTATTGTAGTAAGTGATGGGGCTTCAAACTTAGCTAATACACGGGTACTATAAAGGCAATACGCATCCATAGTGATAAGTGCTGGAGCTTGAAACTGTGTCAATACATCGCTACAATAGAGGCAATGATTGCCCATCGTTTTAAGTGCTGGAGATTCAAACTGTTTCAATGCAAAGGTAAAAGAAAGACAGTGGTTATCCATTGCAGTAAGTGCAGGGGCTTTAAACTGTATCAACGCATCAGCGTTATTAAGACAGTACTCACTCATCTTAGTAAGTGCAGGAGCTTCAAACTTAGTTAAACCATGAGCACTATAAAGACAGCCCTCACCCATAGTAATTAAGTCTGGAAGATAGATAGTTTTTATCTGAGATTTTTCAGCACCAATTAAAACATCACCATTTAGGGTTAGGTTTCCATTTTTAATGCTCAGTCCAGAATTGCCGCCATAACAGTGATTAAAATCATCAGCAAAGCTATCTTCTGATTCAGGGTCTATCTTTTTAAGGGCTTTACTTTTATTATCAAATAAAAATCCCTCAAATAATGCATCACCATCAGATCTATTAACTGTGCGTATCTCTCCATCTTTCGCCCAAGACTGGTCACCATAATAGACATTGTTACCTTCTTTATGATATTTAAAAACCTGATTTCCAATTACAGTAAAACCTTCTGGCAAAGGGGTTTCATTAGCCGAGAAATCGACATTAAAGCGGTCTTTCAGTGCTGCTGAAAGCCCGTCAATAATATTGTCAGGATTGCTTCCAAACGTATTGTCACAATTAGAAACTGTATGATTATAACGGTTTTTTATACTGATAAAACCGCCATTCTTTATCATTTGAATAGAAATCACCGATGTACCGTATTCATCTTCACGTTTTTCTTTTTCGTTAAAGTCCTCACGTTTGATTTCATTTACGTCTTTTTTAACAGCATGGACAATATGATATTGTTTATAGCGGGATTGATCATTAAATGTACATAGGAGTTCGCCTTTTTTGAAATAGTGCTTAATGCTGTTTTGTTTTTCCAATGTGTCAGCATGAAAAGCTTCATATCCTGCTTGATCAAGCAATACAAATGGATCTTGTGGCGTTGGTGTCGTGTCACAATCATCAGCAGTTAGTAAACTTGTAAGATACGGCAGTAAAGGCTCTGCGTCCCGCCCTGCGTGGTGGAGGATAATATCCACATCAGGAATTTCCAAGATTCCGTTGTGGTAATCCCTGATTGTTCGTGCGAATTTCTCGCCATTTTGTTTTTTCAATTTCTTGTACATATTAGCCACTTTAGTTTATCTAGTAAGTAATTTAATTTTACCACGACACAAGAGTTATGTCAAGTGACTGAAGTTGATTAAATTAGCAATTGATATCTTTTAGCCCAGAACTACGGCACAATTGCGTTTAAAAAATAAATAACTATATAAAATTGCTTGGGGCTGACACCTAACATTTAAAAATGTTAGGATTGTCTATGTATATAAAGCACTGTAAATTAACAAGAAATAAGCAATTAGAACTGATGAA
>JAJFGX010000035.1 GCA_021775895.1 Alphaproteobacteria bacterium
AAAGTTTAAAAAAGCAGCTGTATATATAGGGTTAACAAGTATGGCTGTTGGTACGATTGCAGCCGGTGATTCTCTTTATCGAGATCATGTGCATGATGATACTTTAGGTAAGCAAGCAATTATTGATTGTTTTAGCAATAATAATGATGAACTATGCTCTTTGAAACAATATAAAACTGCTTATGATGAAATGGAGTTTGATAAAAAGCAATCACAACTAGCTACTTTTGTAGCCTTTCTTTATTGGGGTGGTACTTCTTTTTTGATGTACGGGAACTCATCTAGCACATGCAGTGTATTCCCAAAAAGTAAGCGTAATAAGCCCAGAGATTACTAGGTTCTGACCTTAATTAGTGCATAGTAAGCTCGACATCAAGCAATGATATTTCTTCTGGTTTAATAAGTTTTTTATGAGCAACTATTACAGAGTGCAGTTTACCTTCAATTTCGCGTCCCCAGAAGTCTAAAAATTTGTGTAATTCAGGAAAAATTGGGGCTAAATCATATTCTTGCCATAGATAGCTTTGTAGTAGAGTGGGGTGGTCAGGCATATGATATAGTATTTCAGCCGTAGTAAGCCTATAATGCTTTAATTGCAGGTCTAATCTTGACATATACTTAACTCCTTATTTCTTAAAGCCTAGATTTATTGTTATAATACACCAATTTTCTATCAGTATATATTCATATATTACCACAAAATTATTAAAAAAGCATCAATTTGATTGTAGGTATCTCTTGACTCTGTATTTGTATTATGTTGTATTGATTTCAGGTAAATATATTAAAAGATTTTTAGTTGCTTAGTAAGTATGAAGTAGGGAGATAAAACGATGGAAGAAGAAAAAACCACAAAAGAAAGAAGTATTCCAAATCCGGCCTATTACCTAGGGGAATTTCTTGTTGGTGAAGGCTCAGAAAGAATTAATGACAAGAAGAACGAGAACAAAATGTATGGAGGGCCTTTTTTAGCACTTGCTTTGAGTTTAGCAAGCCCATTTATTACGTATGACCTTATTAATAATGATCAACTAGCTTTAGACACTGAAGGCACATCTATGGAAGCAAGCGTGATGGCTGACCACAGAGAAGCATTCTCAGAGCTTGCGAAAACAAAAGTATTACTTGATACAGCTATATCAGATAATGAAATGTATTCAGAATTTGGCGTTATCAGTGCAGAAGAAAAAGAAGAGACTAGAAATCTATTAGACCTTTTCTCTGAACAAGCTAATAGGGCTGCTACAGATTTATACCTTAAAGAGATTGTAACCGAAAATACAGCCGATGAAAAAGCAGGTGCTGCAATTAGCGAAGAAAACTTTAAAATATTGCATAGCGAGCTTTTAGAATTAACCGATGGCTATGATACTATCCAAGGTAATTTGGGTATAAATACAGAAATTTCACCCGGAATGCTTGATCAGTGCATTGCAGACACAACAATGACACAATCAGGTGAGTCATCAGAGCGTTATAAAGACATGGTAAACCTTAATAGCTGCATGAGCAATATGAATAATGAAAATGCCATTGATATTACTGATACTATTATTTCTGGCTTATCTATAATACCTGGATTTTTACTCGGTATAGCCATTTTTGGGGTAGGTGGTGATGCATTAATTAAATTGCCAAAAAGGATTCCTTTAAAACCTAAAAAAGGTCGATTGCCAAGTAATTATTAAAAAAGTATGAATAGATAGTGAATCTAGAGTTTAGCTTTTTTTAATGTGTCCTTGATAAAAGAATCTTTGCTATTTGTATACTGCTGTCGGTCGCTTGAAAATTTATTAAAAAGGCTTTCTTTAAGCTTATTATATTCTAGAGCTTGGTCTGGAAAGTTGCATAGATAATCACGAAATAATATATGTTCTTTTACTTCAGGGTGACTTTTTTCAAAAATATGTAGGTGTATGTAGCCAATATTTTGAGAAATATCATATTTGACACAGTATCTCCGCCCATTAATTCCATACTCACCTTTCCAAGTAAAACCAAGGTTTTCAAATTGTTTTTGTTGCTCGTCAAGTTCTTTGATACTTGTTACCGTTCCTAAAATATCAAGAATTGGTTTGGCTTTTATGTTTGGAATAGCTGTGCTTCCTATGTGGTGTAGCTCAATAGAGTAGGGAGCTAGAGCGTCAACCATTTGCTGTGAGACTAGGCTAAAGCATTTTGCCCAACGATTGCTATGCTCAACTAAATGAACTTCTCCACCCCGATGCATACCTAAATCATATTCTTCAAAATTGATATTCATTATATAATATATTATTTGACTAAGCGCTGAATATGAGCGGCTGATCTAAGGTCTCTCAAGTAATGCTCTTGCAATTTAGCCAAGCGTTGCATACCTAGGCGGTTAGCAATTTCTTCTCTAGCTGCTTCATCATTGCGTATACTTTCTATATTGACCGCAGGGGTTTCTGTAGCTTCAGCCATTATTTTAGGTTCAGTTTCTACGATGTTTTCTACTACATCACGGTTACACACCATCATTACTACAATGCCATCACGGTGTCTGATTGGTATGCTAAGCTCTCCAATTGG
>JAJFGX010000036.1 GCA_021775895.1 Alphaproteobacteria bacterium
TTTATATTGTTCTTATTGCTCATTATGATATGTGACCATTTTTGCGTAATACATATTCTAAGCGTTTAACGGCATTATTTTTTAATACAGCCTCACTAGCATTTACAGGGCCTTGAATTGTAATTTCTGTCAAAGTGCTAGTGTCCATAGCCATAACTTTCATTACATTGCCAAATTGTTGCATCTCTATGATTATTTCTCTGTCCTTTAGTGGTGATGTTTTTGTCATCTCTTTGCTCTTTAGTTTTTTTCGTGTACTCTCTTATAGTGATTTATAATAAGGGTATCACAAACTACTATAAAGGAGAAATTGATAAAATGGCTGAACCAAAATTTAAATGGGAAGATGCTTTATTTATAGAAGATCAATTGACAGACGAAGAAAAAATGGCAAGAGATGCAGCAAGAGACTATTGCCAAGCAGAGCTTATGCCTCGTGTGTTAGAGGCAAATAGGCATGAGAAATTCCACCGTGAGATTATGACTGAAATGGGCGAACTTGGACTGCTAGGTTGCACCTTAGAAGGTTACGATTGTGCTGGTATGGGCTACGTCTCATATGGTTTGATTGCTCGTGAAGTTGAGAGAGTTGATTCAGGCTATAGATCAGCTTTTTCGGTGCAGTCTTCATTGGTAATGTACCCAATTTATGCTTTTGGTACTGAAGCACAAAAAGAAAAATATCTACCTAAACTAGCTAGTGGAGAATTAATCGGTTGTTTTGGATTAACAGAACCTGATGCAGGCTCTGATCCATCATCTATGAAAAGCAGAGCTAAAAAGGTTGATGGTGGGTACAATCTTAATGGTAATAAGATGTGGATAACCAATTCTCCGATTGCAGATGTATTCGTTGTTTGGGCTAAAGATGATAATGATGATATCAGAGGCTTTGTACTTGATAAAGAGATGAAAGGGCTAACAGCGCCTAAGATTGAAGGTAAGTTCTCACTTAGAGCGTCAGACACTGGCGAGATTTCAATGGCAGATGTATTTGTACCTGATGAAAATGTATTTCCTGATATTCGTGGGTTAAAAGGGCCTTTTATGTGTTTGAATAATGCACGCTATGGTATTGCTTGGGGCGCTTTAGGGGCGGCTGAATTTTGTTGGCATCAAGCACGAGAATATACATTAGATAGAACCTTATTTGGTAAACCATTGGCAGGAACACAGTTAATTCAAAAGAAATTAGCCGATATGCAGACAGAAATCACACTTGGCTTGCAATCAGCACTGCGTTTAGGACGTTTAAAAGATGATAATAATTGTCCTGTTGAGGCTATATCAATGATGAAACGTAATAATTGTGGCAAAGCCTTGGATATAGCAAGGCAAGCACGGGATATGCTTGGTGGTAATGGTATTGCAGATGAATATCATGTGATTCGACATATGATGAATTTAGAAGCTGTGAATACCTATGAAGGCACACATGACGTACATGCTCTTATTCTAGGGCGCGCTCAGACTGGGATTCCAGCATTTTAGGCGGGTTAATTAAAATTTAACATATTTTTTATATAATGCAAGAGGAACATAAACATAGAGTTTGATGTATTATTTGCATGAATTAAGGGGAAAAAAATAATGGTTGATGACATTGTCATGGGAGATGCCCCTGATATAGTATTAGATGGCGATATCATGAATAGTGGTATGAATATTGATGCTCAACATCTTTTAAAGCTTGCTAAAGATAAGACTGAAGAGTCTTATAAGCAGCTTGCGAATGAAGTCGCCGATATTTATAATAATGAAACCCTTACTGAAGATGAATATAAGATTGCTAATGATATTTTGTTTGTTTTATTACAACAAGCAGAAATAGACCTTAGGGAGGCCTTGGCAGAAAGGCTATCTGTACAAGATAATATACCGCAAGAGCTTGTTCTGCGTTTAGCCTATGATGATATTAGTGTTGCATCACACGTTATACTTAATAGCAGGGTTTTATCTGATCTTGACCTTATGGGGCTAATTAAGAAGCAAGGAGAAGACTACTGGCAGGTTATTGCTCAACGTAAGGATCTTAGTACACCGATTTCCTCTAGTCTTGCTGAAGTTGATGATGTTGATACTTTGTTACATCTTATTAAGAACTCCTCTACTGTTTTATCTGATGATAGTATGCTTACACTATCTCGCTCTGCACTACGCTCTGAAAAAATGCATGTTCCTTTATTAAATAGGCCAGAGGTTAATAATGAAGTTGCTTTGAATTTGTATATGTATGTATCACGTAGTTTACGTCACAAGATATTGGATACTTATAATATAAATAGGGAGCAGCTAGATAAGACCTTAGAAAGTTTATTGGTTGAACTGCACTCAGCTTGTTATGATGAATGGGACGTTACTGATGATATGATAACATTGGCTCAATCATTTTTAGAGCGTAATGAAATAAGTTCAGGTCTTTTGATTAAGACGTTGCGTCGTGGACAACTAGCATTTTTTGTTGCTCTGATGTCTATTTGGTTAGATATGGATATAAATAAAATGCGTCAAACTATGAAGGGCGATGATGGTAAATCTTTTGCGATTGCATGTAGGTCTTTAGGAATTGTTAAATCTGAATTTGCCACAATATTTCTTTTGAGTAACGCATTGCATACAGGAAATAAAACTATTAATCAGACTAATTTGCTACGTGTTTTAAAATTCTTTGACAGAATTACTACTCCAGATGCTCAAAAATTTATTCGTAGTTGGGCAAAGAAAACGGCTAAAGGCAAGGAATAACTGGTTTATTTATGCATTCCTTTGCGTGATAAGGCAAACTTCCTGAAATTCGACATGTGTTGTTGCCTGTCTTTTTCCTGCTTGCATGGCTTTTTATTTGCAGGTTTATTTAATGTTTTCGCTTCTGCTTGTTCTAGCAAAGTAACTATATCAGTATGACCTTGCATCTTTGCATTATCTAAAGCAGTTCCATCATTATCTTTTAAAGATAAATCAGCCCCAGCTTCAATCAATAAGCGCACCATTCTATGTGCCCACTATATGCTGCGTTAATTAATGGGGTAGAATCTAAGTTATTTCTTTCATTAATGTCACAATTAGGATTATCTAAACATTTTTTTAAGTCGCTTATATTATTACTAACTGCTGCTTTTAATATATTCATTTTATATCACCTCAAATTTACTAAGTTCAATTAAAGGTTTAATGTAACACAACTAAACAAATATGTCAATAATATATTTTATTAATTTCTATATAGGGCCAAAACCATAATGGCGAAGCCATCTGATATCAGATTCAAAGAATGTTCTAAGATCTGGAATGCCATATTTTAGCATAGCAACACGTTCAACCCCCATACCAAAGGCAAAGCCTTGATATTCTTCTGGGTCAATACCGCAATTAGATAATACATTTGGGTGTACCATGCCACAGCCTAGAATTTCCATCCAGTTGCTACCAGCACCAATTTTAAGCTTGCCATCTTTGTGGGTGCAACCAATGTCCATTTCAGCGGACGGTTCAGTAAATGGAAAGTAGCTTGGGCGAAAGCGTACAGGCAGGTCTTCTACAGCAAAGAACTTTTTGCAAAAAGTTGTAAGGCAGTGTTTTAAGTGACCCATATGGCTTGTTTTATCGATAACTAGCCCCTCTAATTGATGAAACATTGGAGTATGCGTCATGTCATAATCTGATCTAAATGTTCTACCAGGTACTATAATACGAATTGGTGGTTTTGTATTTTGCATGACGTGTATTTGAGTGGTAGATGTATGCGTACGTAGTAATAAATGTGCATCATCACTTTTTTTCTCTGGATCATCTGGTAGATAGAACGTGTCATGCATTTGCCTTGCTGGGTGTTCTGGCGGAAAGTTCAAAGCTGTAAAGTTATGAAAGTCATCTTCAATTTCAGGCCCTTCGGCAACTGTGAAGCCCATGGTGGCAAAGATTGATACCATTTCTTCAATTGTTTGACTAATTGGGTGAATGCTACCTTTTTGTTCTGGACGAATGGATAGGGTCATATCCATTTTTTCATTTTCAAGTCGCTGGTTAAGCTCTTTATTTTTTAGTACTTCAGCTCGGCTTTCAATTTTTTGAGTGATTTCATTTTTTAAAAGATTAAGCGATTGCCCCATTTCTTTACGTTGATCAGGGCTCATTTGACCAAGTGATTTCATCATATCGGTAATTCTGCCTTTTTTACCAAGGACATTTATACGCAAGCTTTCTAATTCTTGCATATCATTGGCGGCATCAACAGTTTCTACGATTTCTTGTTTTAGAGCTTCAATGTTACTCATATTATATAATCCTTACTTTTTCCTCTACAATAAATATTTTGTGATGTAGATACAAGGAAGAATTTACATGCCTTTATTTGAAGGAAGTTTTGCTTTCGCACAAGCAAGAACATTATCAAATAGAGTATTTAGCTTATCAAAGCCTTCTGGCATTTTATCTGGAAGCATATTGCCACTACAATTAAATAAAACTTGTAGATTATTATCAATCATATTTTGACTATCTTTACTTGAGCTGAATCTATTTTTTTGGTCTTTAACACCCTCTGGATAGACTTCACTATATGCATTTTTGTAATTAAGGTAGAACTCATCTAGATATTTATAAGATGAATCTTCTTTATTTTCAAAGCCACTAAAATCTACGCCTTTTTTTAGAAAAGCATCTAATAATCGAACATAATTGAGCCCACTCATCTCACCAACATGTTCTTTGATGCTGGCATGATGTGCTTTCATGTTTTTTCTATACAAAGGATCATTCTCATAGCGTTGTAGCTTTTGATCAAGTGGTGCCGTGTCTAAATGAACTGCACCATATGGAGTATCAATTTTGCTAATACTACAGCCAATAATATCATTAAATAGAGTATTCAATTCTGGTGTTTCTGTTGGTAGCTTTGTAGGTAGTAGCATGTCTCTGCAAGTAGCCACCTCATCCATGTTGTTATTTAATAAGCCATTATTACCTTGGTTTATTCTTCGTGATTTAATTTGCCTAACGCTGTATGTATCAGCATTTCTATTTAAAATAAAATCGACAAATCGTAGGTAAGAGTATGAACCTATTCCATCATCAATATGATTGTTATCTCGATAAGACAGGCTAAGTGCTTGGCTATAAACAGGATCAGTTTTATATCGCCTTAGTTTATCAAGTAAAGAAGATGTGTCAGTATGTATGTCCTCAGTTGTGTATGTTATTTGAGGCTGAGCATTATGTAGCTGTAAATCAATAGTATCAACATCTGCTATTAGCGGAGTGGACATTCCACCAGCTAATATTGCCAAAGTGATCATTGCTTTCTTATTATTGCTCATTGTTTTTGCCCTATAGTTTGTTCTGCACACAACCAAGTACTTTATTGAATAAGTTGTTTCGTTCAACAGGGTCATTAGGCAGTTCATCTGGTACTATGTCAGCTCTACAATTGAATAAAATCTGCATATTATTATCAATTGTATATTTTCCATCTTGTTCTAAAAAGAATCTACCATTGCGAATATTTTTAACAGCATTACCGGGATATTTTTCTGCTGATGCATCTTGGTGATCTAAGTAGAATTCATTTAATATATGATAAGTGTTTTTAGTAGTACCACTATCTTTTATACCTGCAAAATCTTCCCAAGTTTTATCATGATTTAAAAAGGCATCTAGTAATTTAGCTGTGTTTTCAGGGCTCATATTTCCAAAGGATAATTTTCTAGATATTTTATTTAAGTTATCCATATAAAGATTATCAGTTCTAGCACGATTCATTTTTTCAATAATGTATTCTTTAGATTTTACTTCAAATATTCTTGCTTTATTACTTTCACTTTGAAAAGCATTAGTAAGGTTTGTATATATATCATCATTAACACAATCCGTCATAAGGTCTATATTTGCTAAGTTTTTATAGTTACGACAATTAAGTATAGAGCCAATGTTCTGGCTAAACTCAGGGCTGGTTTGTGATCTAAGTGTTAGTTGAGGGTCTTGATTTACCTCCCTTGTCACAGCTCGCTTTAAAGCGTCTTCACTAAAACCATTAATTGGCTCATTCATAGATAGTAATTTTAGTAAATACATATAGTTTTCACTTGATACCTTACCAATTCCCCTATTGATTGTATGGGATATTCCTGCTGTGCGTCCATTTGCATCATATTTTTGAGGGTAATTAAGAATTCCATGTAAATGTCTTGATGTATTTCGACTATCGTGGCGACTGTAACGATTTGTAAGTTTAAAAGGCTTTGTTTTCATCTTCCATAGTTTTGCTTTTATTTCTTTATTCAGATTATCTTCATTGTAAAAATCAATATGAACGCCACCATATGACTTAGCTGTAAGATTTGCCACAGAGCTGGTATTTTCTTCTGTTTGGCTGAAAATACTATTAACCTCTTCTGTTGCTACATTATCTTGGGCTTCATAGTCTAGTTTTTCTACTGGCGTATGTGGGATTGCCTCCCTAGCACAATCAACAATATTATCATATATAACCGCACGCTTTTCTAGCTCTATAGGTCTTACGTCAGGTAATGTGCTATTTCTACATTGTTTAACCTTATCCATATTTTTATTTAAAAAGCTGGCCTCTGTTGAATTATCTTTCAACATAGTATAATCATTATTAAGAATATTATGTGTAAATCTAATGTATCCTTTAGCCTGCATATTACCTACATCACCATTGTCTGAGTAAGATAAATTTATAGCTTCTCTATATTCTGGTTCTCTATTATATCGCTGTATTTTATAATTAAGCGGTGATGGATCAAGGTGTATGTTTTTGTCTGTAAAATCATATGTTCTGTATTTCTTTATCGCTTGTTTATACGCATTTCTTTCAGCTATCAACTTGTCTCTTTTTTCTTGAGCGGCAGCCATTTTAGCTGCTTCTGTTTTAACTTTAGTGCCATCTATTTTATTTGTAGCACAAGCAATAATATCACTATGTAACTTTTTCATACCCGTAAGGCTTGCTGGTAATTGTTCAGGCAATAATTCTGTTTTACAATCAAATACAATTTGCATATTGTTGTCTAATTTTAACTCATTATCCTGAGGCAAATTAAGTCGTTCTTTCTTATCTGGGTGCGCTACTGGATAAGGCGGACTATAAGCATCATCAGGCTTCAAATAAAACTCATCTAATACTCTATATGAAGTATCTCTAATATCTTTAAGGTTATCCCAGCCAGAATCAGCCTTTAATATTGTATCCAAGAACCTGACATAGTTTTTACCTGACATTTCACCAACATGTCGTTTGTTATTTTTAAGGTGATCTTTAACATGTGATCTATATTCTCCATTGGTTTCATATTCATTCAGCTTTTCTGCAAGTGGACGCATATCTAAATGTATAGCACCATTTACTATACCAGCTTCTTTTATCCCACAAGTAAACACCTGATTAAATACAGTATTCAGTTCTTGAAGTGTGGTTGGCATATCGCTGGGTAGCATCGCATCTCTGCATTGTATTAACTCTTGTATACTGCCCTTAGCAAAAGTACCGTGTAACCTAATATTTTTAACACTTTCTAGATTTGCTGTGCTATTTGTAACTACATCCATTAAACGTATATAATTAGCATTGCTTACACTAGAGATATAAGGGTTATTAGTTTTTGATCTAATGATGTTTCTCTCATAATTACCATCATCATGAAGTCGTTTTAGTTTATGTTCCAGTGGTGACGGGTCTAAATGTATATTGTTAGAACTAAAGCCATAGGTCAGGTATTTTGTATTACCAACTATATGAGTCGTAGTCATAGCATTTGGGTCTTTACTACAATCAACAACATTGTCAAATAAGTTTTGCAATTGGGTCATATCAGTCGGCATAGTTGCAGGTAATAATTGATCCCTACATTGCACTACAGTTTTCATTTGATTATTAAGAGTTTTAGCATCGCCAAGTTTCAGGTCTTTTAAGCTTTCTAAACTGACACCAGAATCTAGAACGGCATTAACCATTCTTAGATAATTTATTGAGCCTATATCACCGACATCACTATTATTTGCGTAAGATAAACTAACCGCTTCACTATATTTTGTGTCGGATTTATATCGCTGTAATTTATCGCTAAGTGATGTTGTATCAAGATGGACATTTTCTGCTGTGTATTCTTGATGGTTAACGTTCTCAGCTGAGGCTGTCATAGGCAGAGCCACGCCAGCACCCATAAAACTTGCCATTGCTACAAAACTTATTATTGAATTTTTATAATTACTCATTATTCTTGCCCTATCGAATCAATTAACGGTGATATCAAATTAACTGTCAATAGAGTTTTTACGTAATTATTTAGACTATGGTTATAGGAGAGCTTTGCTTTCAGTCTCAAGTATTTCTTCAAGCTTTGCCATCATTTCTTGAGGCTGTAATCCTGCCTGAATAGGCGGAAGAAATTTAAATGTTATAGTGCCAGAAGTTTTCCAGAATGAATTACGCCCCCAATGTAATCCAGAGTTAAGTGCCATGGGTATTATTGGCAAATCAATCTCTTTGTAAAGTTTAGCAAGTCCACCACGGTATGGTATATCTTCATTTGGCGATACTCTAGTTCCTTGTGGAAATATAATAATAGGTCGTCCTTCAGCCTTTACTCGTTTTGCGCCTTTAATTATTGAACGCATAGCTTGAGTGGCTGAACCTCTATCAATTGCAATCATTCCCATTTTCTTAGGGTACCAACCCCATATTGGAATCCATGTTAGCTCACGCTTTAAGACTATAGCTGGGTTTTCTATAATAAAAGGTAGTTTTAATGTCTCATAAGCAGATTGATGTTTAGCGGCTAGAATGTATGGGGTATTTTTAGGTATATTTTCAATTCCTTCAATGTGAAGGTGCAGTCCTAAAATATATTTCTCAATTATATCCATATAGCCAAAATAGCATATACGAATAACATTATTAGCTTTTTGCTTTGGTAGTATGAAAATCCATAATAAGGCAATACTGAAAAATAATGAACCAGCAAAAAAGCACAAATTAAAAGCAATAGAGCGAAAACAGCCAATCATTTATTATATATCCATTATATTGATGCACTTTTATACAGGCATTTATGTATTATATTATGTATGCGTATACGCACGGTCACATAAATAATAACTATACACAAAACAGCTAGCAATATAGCAGAGACAGGATTGATTCGCCAAATGGATTCTATGAGATTGGTTCTTACAATAATTTGTGTTGATATTAGAAAAAAAGCACAAGCACTTATAAAGCTATATATTAGACCTTTAATGAGGTTCTTATGTATGTAGCGTTCAAAAATATGCATTATTAAACTATCCTCTGCACCTATAATATGTAGGAGGCTAATAGTTTCGGTATGCTTTAAAAACCATTTCTTCAACCAAAATATAAGACTTGTTAGAAGTAGCACTATACTAATAATTGTCGATATATTAAGAATCAGTAGGAATTTGCTATATCTTAACTGTAAAGCAGTGATTCGTGCGTCTTCATTGTGGTTACGTATAGATATGCTAGGAAAATTCTGAGAGAGACTATTAAGGCTTTTGTTAAATAAGGCTTCTTTTTGGGGGTCTATTTTTATATGTAGCAGGCTTGGCACATTAGTTTGTGTGGATAATACATCATTTGATAAAATTGTTTTGCTGTCTATTTTTTTAAAGAACTCAACGGTAGAATCTTTTTGTAGTATTTTTAAAGCTGACATTGATTGTAGGTCACTTGGACGAGTGTCTTTATCATTTTGAAAAAAAGCTAGAGTATATATACCAGATATTCCAGCTTGTTTTTTTGTAACTGTGTGGTGGGTGCTGTACCATATTACAGATATGGATAACAACAATAGTGCAAACGTGGCTATGCTTAATGGCAAGAATCTAACGCTAGGGTTTTTTACTAGCGAAAATAGATTCTCTGGGTATCCAGATAATTGATTTGTTTTTGTTGTCATACTGCTACACCAGCTATTTCTGGTTTAAAAAATGTAGAATCATTTATATTTACTGTAGAAATTCTACCATTGTCTAGATTAAGTTGCGGGTGAGGGAATGATTCGATAATCCATTGGTCGTGCGTCGTTAATATTATTGTTGTACCAAGCAAGTTAAGTTCTTCGAGCAAACGTAGTACTTTTTTACTTGATGTATTATCAATATGTGCAGTTGGCTCATCGGCAAGAATCAGGAGCGGTCTATGTATCACAGCTCTAGCAAGGGCAATACATTGACGCTCACCACCAGATAACTCAGATGGCAGGTGATTCTTTTTATTGTCTAATTCAAGCCAGCTTAAAAGTTCATTTACACTATTATAAGTATTTTGTTCTGATACATGAGAAATACGTAAAGCTAACGCTACATTATCAAATACGGATACATGTTCAATTAAGCGAGGTTCTTGGAATAATACCCCCATTTTTCTTCGTAAAGCTTGCTTTTGTTGAGCAGGACAACGTGTGATATCTTGCCCCATTAAACGAATCGTTCCCCTATTTGATTGCTTGTTCATATATATAAGTGATAGTAGCGATGTTTTTCCAGCTCCGTTTCTACCAGTTAAATAATAATATGCACCTTTTTTTATTTTGAAGCATAAATTATCAAGAATCGGTGACTTATTATTTTTATATTGGAAGGAAACAGAATCGAAATGAAGCATAATATAAAATAATTTCTAAAGTTATAGTTTATCGTTAAGTAAATCATAGCCAGAAAACCATGACTTAACAAGGATTTTGTATAAAAGTAAAAAAAACTTTTGACATTATTCGCTGTTACTAATATAAATCATCTCGCTACTTGAGAATCACTCTTTTAGGTGATGCAAAGAAAAAGCAAAATAAGATGAAATAAATTGAAAAAAATTATTGACATCTTGTTCTTATTGATTTATCTTTGCGTTCTTGATTGTTACTTTGGTTTAAATGTAGTAATTAAAATGCACTTCATAATTTAAAGTTTTTCTTTATTTGTTATTAGAGTGGATTATTTGCGCTAAGTCGTGCAGGGGTTTTTGAAAATCGTAGAAATGATAAGAAAGAGATACGCAGGCAGCGATTCTGGATATAAATGCTTTTGCATTTATTATATAAGATTAGGACTTGTTTTGTTTGCGTATGTCTTACATGTAAGACACTATATATGTGTACAAAAATTAAGTCCTGGTCAATTTTTTTTATACGACCAAAATTTCTTAATTGTTTAGTAAATAAGCATTAGGTTCAATTTTTTAGGTTATTTTTAACTTGAGAGTTTGATCCTGGCTCAGAACGAACGCTGGCGGCAGGCCTAACACATGCAAGTCGAACGCTCTCCTTGGAGAGAGTGGCGCACGGGTGAGTAACACGTGGGAAACTACCTTTTGGTACGGAATAATGTTTGGAAACGAATACTAATACCGTATGGTCCCTCCGGGGTAAAGATTTATCGCCAAAAGATGTGCCCGCGTCCAATTAGCTTGTTGGTAAGGTAACGGCTTACCAAGGCTACGATTGGTAGCTGGTCTGAGAGGATGATCAGCCACACTGGAACTGAGACACGGTCCAGACTCCTACGGGAGGCAGCAGTGGGGAATATTGCGCAATGGAGGAAACTCTGACGCAGCCA
>JAJFGX010000037.1 GCA_021775895.1 Alphaproteobacteria bacterium
CACACGCTTTCCAAGCGTGCGCCTTAAGCCACTCGGCCACATCTCCAACATAAATGAAAGTAACTATAAAAAGTTTATTTTACTATTGCAAGAAAAAGACGGATAATAAAAAGTCGCCATTTAAAATCTTTAGAAAAAATAAAGGTTTTGTTCTTAGAATGGTGTAGCGAAAAAAAGTCAATGTGAATTCAGTATGGATATTTCATGAAAGTATTTCTTAAAGAAGGAAAAACACAAAAAATCTCTTTTAATGGCCCTGTACGTACAGGACTGTTTTTACAGTCAAAAAATTTCTTAATTAATGGTTATAAGGAGTTTCAAAGAGATTTTGTAAATACTCTATCAGCTACCGCCCCTGGTATTTGGGGTGCATCTAATCTGGCTTATTATAGTAATAGTGATGAATGTCAGGCAGATACTTTGCGTGGAGAGCCTATTATTCCTTCATATTTTGTTACTCGTATTCTTAAAGATAATTACCTGTTAGATATACTTGATAAACATAATTTACAATCAACTATTGAAGCTCCACCATTTAAGCGTGAGTTTTCTCCTGCTGAAGAAAACAGAGAAATTGGGCCTTCACCTGCTACATTCCTTATTTCAAGTATTGAAATACGCATGAATGACTTTGGCTATGGTTGTGTGATTTTTTCTGGTGCAATTAAAGCTAATAGAGACTTAGACATTGTTGAGTTTAAAGAATTAGGTGCTAATTTAGCTCCATTACTAAATACTTATTATGATATTTTTAGAAATACATTTGAAACTGTTTGGAAGAGTATTCCAAAAGATGTTTTGTTAAACACTTCTTTTATTGCTGGTAAGAATTCAAGAGATTCTCGTAAGTATTATATGGGTTTAAATCGTCCCATAGGTCATATGATATATGTTATGCGGATTTTAGAAATTGCTTGTTCTAGTGATGAAGAATTTATTGAGGCTAAAAAAGAGTATATTCCAGCTTTATTTAGTCAAGATGAGAAATATGTATGTGATTCTTCACTTGATGAGAATATGTCTATATATACTGGCTATGGGAATTATGTTGTTATTTATCAAGAACAAAAAGTATCACATTGGCAACGCTCACTATTAAGTCGAGTAATGAGAGTGATTGATGTGTTTTATGTTATGTTTGAGGAAGTAACAGAGAATCTTATTTATTTAAATAATAGTATTAACCTTGATGATGCTGCACCTAATCCAAAAGAACTAGAAGATAAAGCACGAATGCTTGTGGAATATAGAGCAAAGAGTGAATTTTTCCGTGCTATATATGATGATTACGATAATCATACAGACCCGCAATCTTTAAAAATCTGGCGAGATGTTGAAGAGAATTGGGATACTGAAGATAGATTATACGCTCTAAAAAATCAGCTTGACCTTTCAGGTCATATTCATGATCGATTGATGTCTGATCTTGGTTCTATTCACAATAGAAAGGTAAATGCCTTTATTCTGATATTCACAGTACTTGGTATGATAGCTTTTATACTTAATTTAATTGATTTCACTCAAAATAGTGATGAATTTACGGCTCCAGATAATCTAAGGCTAATGATTCTTGGTTTGATGGCATTTATAATATTTGGCTTTACCTTGCGCATAGTAAAGAACTCAGAGAAACATTAAATAAATTGACTCAAAAATATAGTTGCAAATTATACATCTTTCTAAGGAGATGTAGGTCTCTTGACTGTATAATTAGGTAGATTGTTAAGGTGTTTGAGGTGAGTGGGAATAAAGCTTAAAAGAGGAGCTTTAAATTTTGTTAATTTTTTGGTATGGTAAAGGCATCTACTGCCCATTTTAGTAAGTACAGGTGCATCAAACTGTTCCAATGCAGAGGCTTTGTAAAGGCATCTGTTGCCCATTTTAGTAAGCGCTGTAGCTTCAAACTTGGTTAATCCATAGGCATTCCAAAGACAGGAGTCACCCATTGTGGTTAATTCTGGAAGATAGATAGTTTTTATCTGCGATTGCTCAGCCCCAATTAAAATATCACCATTCAGGGTTAAATTACCATTTTTAATCGTCAGTTTAGGGTTTCCACCATAACAGCGGTTAAAATCATCAGCAAAGCTATCTTCATCTGAAGGATTAATCCTTTTAAGGGTTTTACTTTTGTTATCAAATAAAAATCTATCGAATAATGCATCACCTGCAGATCTATCAACTGTGTGAATCTTGCCATCTTTAGCCCATCTTTGATCACCATAATAGATATTGTCAATTTCTCTATGGTATTTAAAAACCTGTTTTTCAATTACAGTGAAACCAAAAGGTAATTCAGATTCATTAACCGAAAAATTGACATTAAAGTGATCTTTAAGTGCGGCTGAAAGTTCTTTGATAATATTATCAGGGTTACTTCCAAACGTGTTATCGCAACTAGAAACAGTATGGTTATAGCGGTTCTTAATACTAATAAAACCACCTGTTTTCAGCATTTGAATAGAAATAACCGAAGTACCGTAGTCATCTTCGCGTTTTTCTTGCCCGTTAAAATTCTCACGTTTAATTTCATTTACGTCTTTTTTAACCGCATGAACAATATGGTACTTTTTGTATCTGGCATTATCATTAAATGTACATAAGAGCTCGCCTTGTTTGTAATAGTGTTTAATACTATTTTGTTTTTCCAATGTATCAGCGTAAAAAGCCTTATGTCAAATTAGATAGGTGTGTTTATAGTATATATTAGTATATGGTAGTTTTTACTAATAATGTGATAGCTTTAACAGGAACTATTATATTTTGCTTTAAGCTGCATCTTGAGTGCTATCATTAGCTTCATACTCATCAATAGAGGGGCATGAGCAAATAAAGCTACGATCACCAGCTGCATTGTCAATTCTACCTACGGGAGGCCAATATTTGTCCTCTATAACATAATTTGCAGGGAAAACAGCTTGTTCTTTACTATAAGGTCTATTCCAATCATCGTTCATCATATCTGATATTGTATGTGGTGCATAATGTAGCGGATTATTATCATCACTCCATATGCCATTCTCAACATTGGCTATTTCTTGACGAATTGTAATCATAGCTTCAATAAATCTATCAATTTCGTCTTTGCTTTCACTTTCAGTTGGCTCAATCATCATTGTATGGACAACAGGAAATGAAATAGTTGGAGCATGAAAACCAAAATCCATTAATCTTTTAGCAATATCCTCAACACTAACGCCAATTTCTGTATGAAAACGCCTAGTATCTAAAATACATTCATGTGCAACAAAACCACTTTTTCCAGTATAAAGAATATCATAGTGTTCTGATAGTTTACGTGCCATGTAATTTGCATTCAGAATAGCAACCTCAGTTGCCTTGCGTAGAGATTTACCACCCATCATAGTGATATACATCCATGTAATAGGTAGAATACCAGCCGAACCCCATGGAGCTGCGGATATAGCTGAAATTGCTTTGTCTCCCCCAACATTTTCAACGCAATCATGTCCTGGTAGGAATGGAGCTAAATGTTTCGCAACACCAATAGGGCCAATTCCTGGCCCGCCACCGCCGTGAGGAATACAAAATGTTTTATGAAGATTTAGATGTGCAACATCAGCGCCAAATTGCTCTGGTAGAGCCACACCAACCAATGCATTAAGATTTGCACCGTCCATATATACTTGTCCGCCATTTTCATGGATAATATCACAAATATTGACAATACCCTCTTCAAATACCCCATGAGTAGATGGATAGGTCACCATTAGAGCAGCTAAACTAGTTCTATATTGTTCTGCTTTTAGCTTTAAGTCTTCAATATCAATATTGCCATTTTTATCACAAGCAACCACGACAACCTTCATACCTGCCATAATTGCACTTGCTGGATTTGTACCATGGGCAGAACTTGGAATTAAGCAGATATTACGCTCTTTATCACCATTAGATAAGTGGTATGCTCTGATCACCAACAAACCAGCATACTCACCCTGTGAGCCTGCATTAGGTTGCAAGGAAACAGCATGAAAACCAGTAATTTTTGCCAGCATGTCTTCCAGTTCAGAGGTTAACTTAGAGTACCCCTTAGTTTGATTAGATGGAGCAAATGGATGAATATTTGAAAATTCAGGCCATGTTATAGGTAACATTTCAGCTGCGGCATTAAGCTTCATTGTGCATGATCCTAAAGGAATCATCGAACGATTTAGCGAAATATCTTTTTCTTCTAAACGGTGCAAATAACGCATCATATTAGTTTCAGAGCGATATTTATTAAATACTGGGTGAGTTAGAAATTCAGATTTTCGTAATAACTCACTTGGTAAAGCACTAGTTGAAATATCTTTTAATTCTTGCCCTGATATAATTAAACATAGCTTTGATAAGACATCTATATTTGTAGTCTCATCTATTGAGATGCCAATACGTCCATCGTTAAAATCTCTAAGATTAATTTCTGATTTATTTGCTTGTTCTAAGATTGCCTCCGCTGCATTAGTAGAACCCATATCAATAGTTAAAGTATCAAATGCATATTTATTAATTACTTTAATATCTGATTTTTTAAAGGCTTCCATTAATATAGTGGTAAAATATGAAATGCGTTTTGCAATATTAGTCAAGCCTTCTGCCCCATGCCATACAGCATAGAAACCAGCAATATTGGCTAATAGAACTTGTGCAGTGCAAATATTACTGGTGGCTTTCTCACGTCTTATATGTTGCTCCCTTGTTTGTAGAGCTAAACGAAATGCTTGCTTGCCTTGACTATCTGTAGATACACCAACAATTCTTCCGGGAATTGAGCGTTTAAATTTATCTCTTGTGGCAAAAAATGCTGCGTGCGGGCCGCCAAAGCCAAGTGGAACTCCAAAGCGTTGCGAGCTTCCAAGCACAATATCAGCCCCCCATTCTCCGGGAGACTTTAAAAGTGTTAGACTAAGTAAATCCGTGGCAACACAAACAATAGATCCTTTAGCAGAGGCTATTTTAACCATTTCAGAATAATCTACGATTTCCCCTGTGGTCGTTGGGTATTGCACTAAAACTCCGAAACTATCTTGTTGCCAGAAATCTATATTCGTTGGGTTGTCAAAAATAAGATTAATACCAAGCGAATCAGCTCTTGTTTTAAGCACAGAAATTGTCTGTGGGTGGCAATCATCTGCTACAATAAAGTTATTGGATTTAGTTTTACCAACTCGCAGAGCCATAATCATAGCTTCTGCTGCCGCTGTTGCTTCATCTAATAGTGAAGCATTGGCAATTTCCATTGAGGTTAAGTCCATAACCATTTGTTGATAGTTTAATAATGCCTCTAACCGACCTTGGCTAATTTCTGGTTGATATGGAGTATATGCGGTGTACCACCCTGGGTTTTCAAGCACATTTCTTAAAATAACCGCAGGGGTTACAGTGTTATAATATCCCATGCCAATAAATGAATTATATTGTTTATTTTCTTTTGCAATATTTTTTAGCTTTGCTAGGGCATTTTGTTCTGATAGTCCATCAGCCAGAGGTAAAGGCTCTGTTGTATAAATAGTGTCTGGCACTACAGATGACACTAGCTCTGACATTGTTTCAACACCAATTTGCTTCAGCATATTTTTAGCGTCAATATCAGATAGTCCAATATGTCTATTTATAAAATCATCTTGCTCATCAAATTTTATTTTGTTCATAGGCCTAGGCTCCAATTGTATAATTTTAGGCGATTTCTTCGAGATATTCTTGATATTCTGTTTCATCTTTTAAACCTTCCAATTCAGATTCATCTGCTATGCTAATTTTAAAGAACCAGCCATCTCCCATAGGGTCTTCATTTACTAAAGCTGGATTTTCATCTAAGTCTTCATTGCTTTCAAGAATCTCACCTGAAACTGGCGAGTAAATTTCACTAGCAACTTTAACTGATTCGACAACTGCAACCTCTTCTCCAACATTAAAAGATGCGCCTTCATTAGGGCATTCGACAAATACTATGTCGCCTAGTTGTTGCTGTGCATAGCTTGAAATACCTACAGTTCCAATACCATCTTCATCAATTTGAATATATTCGTGATCGTCTGTAAAATATATTGTATTAGTACTCATGTTTTATTCTCCTTGAGAAATGTTTAAGGTTAAAATATTTAAAAATATTCTAACCTTACTTTTCTTTAGAAACAAATGGCATTTTTACTATTTTACAAGAAAAATTCTTACCACGCATTTTTGCAACTACTGTTGTGCCTATTTTTGCTTCATCAATAGCAATATAACCCATTGCGATTGGTGCTTCTAAGACAGGACTGTAACCGCCACTTGTTATAACACCTATTTTGTTTTCCCCTGTGTTGTCAAATATTTCTACACCTTCTCTAATTGGTGCTTTACCATCTGGCATTAATCCAACACGTTTCTGAGCAACGCCTTCTTTCATTTGCCTTAGAATCTTATTTGCCCCCATAAAGCTAGCATTTTCACGGCGATGTTTTGGAATTGTCCAGCTAATGCCACCTTCAACAGGTGTTGTGTTTTCTGTTATATCATGTCCATATAGGCAGAAACCAGCTTCAAGACGCAAGCTATCTCTAGCACCAAGCCCTATAGCCCAAACCTTATCATTATCTGCTAGAAGTTCTTTTGCTAAGTCTTCAGCTAGCTCATTAGGAACAGATATTTCAAAGCCATCTTCGCCAGTGTAACCTGACCGACTAACAAGAATATCTGCACCTCTATAATCAGTATATTTTGCATTCATGAAGCCAAGTTCAGCTACCTCTGGCATGATTGTATCCATTATTACTTTTTCAGCTAAAGGGCCTTGCAGAGCAATAAGAGCAAGGTCATCTTGTAGAGTTATTTTAATCTCATCGCCTATTTTTGCTTTAATGTAGTCTATATCTGCATATTTACGTGAGGCATTTAATACAGCATAAAGTGTGCGTTCATCAAGTCTTGTGACTATTAAATCGTCTAAAATACCACCATCTTCATTTAATAATACGGTATAACGCATTTTACCAAGCGCTAATCCTTTTATGTCACTTGGCACTAGTTTTTCCAGAGCAATAGCAGGGTCTCCTCCATTAATAGAAGTAATAAGAACTTGCCCCATATGTGATACATCAAACAAGCCAGCTTTATTTCGTACTTGTATATGTTCATTTTTAACACCATTTTTATACTGCACAGGCATGTCATATCCTGCAAATTCTACCATGCGAGCATCTAGGTTTTTATGTAGCCCCCATAAAGGAGTTTGTAGAATATTGTCTTTTGTTTCTTCCATTAATAAAGCCTCTTTTGTCATCTATTATTGCTCCTTAATTATAGTTGTTTTCCGCCAAGAATATGAATATGTAGATGCGGTATTTCTTGTCCACCATCTATCCCGCAATTGGAAATTATACGATAACCGCTGTCATTTATTCCATAGGTTTTTGCTAGTTCACCAACGGCTCTAAATAAAGCAGCTATTTCCTCTGTTGAGGCATTGTTAGTGAAGTCGCTCATATCTACATAAGCCCCTTTTGGTAGGGCTAAAAGGTGTATTGGAGCTTTAGGGTGTAAATCCTTAAAGGCAATTACATGATTATTTTCAAAGATTATATCGCAGGGAATCTCTTTCCTTAGAATTTTTGCAAAAATATTGTCATTATCATATGTTTTATATGCCATGTTTGAATCTTTAATTGTTATTATTTTAAGAATCCAAATTTATAATTATTCTTTTAATAACACAAGAAGAAACCTCATATTTGCATATGAGGCTCTCCCAACAAAGGAATTAGAAAAACAATGGCTAGATAATTCTTTTAGTTTAAGCGTCGTTGTTGTGCCAATTTAGCATATGGTGCTACAGCTTTCTGCAACAATTCAGCATTTTTCACTTCTTCTTCTGACTCAGGTTTAATTTTCCCTGAAGTCAGCATATCGCAATATCTTTTTATTGCTAAAACTGGAAGTTGATGCTGAACATCTTTTCTCTCTCCACTAGCGTTTTCATTAGTTACAAGAACATGGGTGTTACCACTTGTAAATTGTACATTGCCTGTTTCATTTAATACTGCTTTATAACTTACTCTCTTAGGTTTAGCTTGCTGGTTAAAGCTAGTGCCACCATTAAGTGCGGCTTGCAGGGAAAAGCCATGAGTTTGACCTTTGCCCTCATTATCTTTGTCACCAAAGACTTTTTTTAGATCTGTTTGTTGTAATTCTGCCATAATATTTCTCTCTTTTCTCTCTTTGTTTTATTTTGTTTTTATTCGTTAATTTTAGCTCCTATATAGTACTTTATGGCAATAAAGTTAACAAATCGTTTATATACATAACTTAAAAAAAGAAAAAATTATTTTTTTGGCACAAACATAACAATATCAGCAATCATCACAGGTTTATTATCTTGATTCCTAGTTATATTATGCATGTTAACAATACCTAGGTCAGGGCGACTCTTAGGTGTTTTTGTACTAATTACTTCACAGGTAATGGTTAGAATATCTTCTGGATAAGTTGGGCGTGGCCATTCAATTTTTTCGACTCCACGACCTATCATACCGCCATGAATATTTCCACAAGCCTGAACAAAAAGTCGCATTGATAAACTAGCCGTATGCCAACCGCTTGCAACTAAAGTTCCAAATACGGAATTTTTAGCCGCTTCTTCATCTAAATGGAAAAATTGCGGATCAAATTTATGTGCATAATCAATGATTTCTGATTTTGTAATATAAATAGACTCGGATTTAAAAATCCTGCCAATAGTGAAGTCTTCAAAGTACATTTCATTTGTTTTGTCCATTCTAATATTTCTATCATCTATATATAATAGGTCAAGCTGTTATTTTACTATTGCTATTGTAGGAATATATGTTTAGAAACATTACTGTACTAGAAAATATGTTGACCTTACTTATATGGAGTATATTAATGAATAAATTTAAAAAAATCTTGGCAGTTGCGGGCTTACTTGCAGTAACTGCATGTTCTGGAGTACATTCTAACAGTGAAATTGAAGCATTAAATGATGCGGAAGCTGTTGGCTCTCCTTTTACCAAATACTTAGCCGCTGAATATCGTGACTATGCGAATCAAGAACATTATAAAGAATATGATTTTCCTGATGCTTTGCATTTTGCTCGTAAAGGTCTAGCTGCAGCGAATGGTGAAGTTGTAATGCCTGAACCACTTGATGACTGGGATTTAAATAAAAACCACATTACTGAAATGACTGAAGCTAGAGCACAATTAGTTGACGTAATGGAAAATGGTGCAAGAGATGTTGCGGCAGAGCTTTCTGCTGTTGCTCAAGCTAGATTCGATTGTTGGGTTGAACAACAAGAGGAAAATTGGCAGGATAATGACATTAGTAACTGTAAAAATGCTTTTTACAATGCTCTAAGTAAATTACAAGGTCTTGTGAAGCCAGAGCCAGTACCTACTGTTGCGATTGAAGAAGAGCTTCCAGCGCCTGTGACTGAAACAGTTGTAGAACCAGTTCAAGTTCCTTTAGAGCAAGCAATGTTCATTGTATTCTTTGACTGGGATAAAAATAAACTAAGCAGTGGTGCAGAAGATGTACTAGATGCTGTTGCAGACGAAGTTAAAGGTAGAACTGATGTAAGTAAGATTACAGTTAGTGGCCATACAGATAGCTCTGGTGCGAAAGCATATAATGAGAAATTATCTAAGCGTCGTGCAAAAGCTGTAAAAGAAGCTTTAGTTGCCAGAGGCATTGATAGCAACATGGTTGTTATTGAAGCTAAAGGTGAGGCAGATATGTTGGTAGAGACAGCGGATAATGTTCGTGAACCTGCTAACCGTAGAGCTCAAATAGGACTAGAGTAAACTTAAAGATATATTCTTTAATTTATTTAAAAAGGCACTTCAAATTGGAGTGCCTTTTTTTATATTTCGAATCATCTTAGATAGAAAACTACAGTGCTTTTATTTTCTTAAATATATTATGGAGACATAATTTTCTTGGCTGTGTGCGCAGGTATATTATTAAAGTGCTCTAGATGAGGTGGAACAGATTCTAGAAGAGGGGCTTCAAACTTGGTTAATACAGGGGCATATAGAAAACAGTAATTACCCATGCTGGTAAGTAATGGTGCTTCAAACTGCTTCAATGCAGGGGCATTGCAAAGCAAATTTTCACCCGTTCTAGCAAGTGCTGGGGCTTTAAACTTAGTTAATTTATCGGAACTATGAAGACAGTAATCATCTATTGTGGTAAGTGCCACTGCTTCAAACTGGGTCAATGCAGAAGCTTTATGAAGACAGCATCGACCCATCGTTTTAAGTGCAGGAGCTTTAAACTGTGTTAATGAACTTACTTGATAGAGGCAGTGGTTGTCCATCGTGGTAAGTGCTGGAGCTTCAAATTGTGTTAATGTAGGAGCGTAACAAAGGCAGCCATCGCTCATAGTAGTTAAGTCTGGAAGATAGATGGTTTTTATCTGAGATTTTTCAGCCCCAATTAAAATATCACCATTCAGGGTTAAATTTCCATTTTGAATACTCAGTTTAGGGTTGCCACCATAACAACTATTAAAATCATCAGCAAAGCTGTTTCTTGATTCAGGGTCTATTTTTTTAAGGTTTTTACTTTTATTGTCAAATAAAAACCCATCAAATAATGCATCACCTGCCGATCTATTAACCGTGTGGATAGTGCCATTTTCAGCCCAAGATTGATCACCATAATAGATATTATTAAACTCTCTATTGTATTTAAAAATTTGATTCCGAATTACAGTAAAACCAGCAGGTAATTCAGATTTATTAACTGAAAACTCGACATCAAAGTGATCTTTAAGTGCTGCTGAAAGTCCATCAATAATATTATCTGGATTACTTCCAAATGTATTGTCACAATTAGAAACAGTATGGTTATAGCGGTTTTTTATACTGATAAAACTACCTTTCTTTAGCATTTGAATAGAAATCACTGATGTGCCGTAAGCATCTTCACGCTTTTCTTCTCCATTAAAATCCTCACGTTTGATTTCATCTACGTTCTTTTTAATAGCATGAACAATGTGATATCGTTGATAGCGGGCTTCATCATTAAATGTACATAGTAATTCACCTTTTTTGAAATAA
>JAJFGX010000038.1 GCA_021775895.1 Alphaproteobacteria bacterium
ACAGCCTCATTAGCACCGCCATGCAATGGGCCTTTTAAAGAGCCGATAGCCGCCGTTACCGCAGAATAAATGTCTGATAGAGAAGAGACAACAGTTCTTGCCGTAAAGGTTGAAGCATTAAAACCATGTTCTGCATAAAAAATTAGGGACATATCAAATGCTTTCACAATCTCAGGCTCTGGCACTTCACCAAAGCACATATGAAAGAAATTCTCTGCTATGCTTAAATCATCTCTTGGGGTAATCGGCTCTAATCCTTTTTGCAAACGAAAATCTGCAGCAACGGCGGTTGGAATTTTAGCTAATAAATTAATAGATTTTTGCAGAATACCTTCTTCACTAGAATCATTCCAATCAGGGTCATTAGTACCAATAAAACTAAGTGCAGTTCTAATCGAATCCATAGGGTGCGCACCTTTGCGGAAGCGTTTAATTACCTCTATACAGTCATTATCAAGACTACGCATACTGCGTTCTTGTTTTTCAAATGCTGTTAGCTCATCACTTGTCGGAAGCTCACCATGCCATAAAAGCCAAGAAACTTCTTCAAAACTACAGTGTTCTGCCAATTCTGGCACTGCGTAGCCTCTATAAGTTAAAGTATTGGTTTCTTGTACAACTTTGGAAACTGCTGTTGTATCAATATAAACTCCTGCAAGACCTTTAGAAATTTCTTGTGTCGACATTGTATAACCTCCTTGATTTTTATATCTAAAAGATAATACTTATAAGAGCAAATTACAATAGCTAGTGAATTTGTATGATTATGGCCTACGCTTTAGATATGCTTTTCCTGTGAAGCTTCGCTGACATTTTTTAGCATAATTGGGGTCATCTAAGAAATTCTGTAATACAGCCTCATATTTCTCAATAGCACCTTCTCTTTTTTTATGTAGATCTGATGTTTTATCTGGTTCTGATGCCATTAATTCTTTTAATACGTGATAATGCTGTAGAATAGTTGGTTGTTGCTCTAAACCATAATCAACGAAATCTTTATCTGCTTCTAATTTACATTTATAGGCGGCAAGATAATTAAATTTATTCGACAGCATCTCATTAACAAACTCAAAGGGCAAATTCATAACTTTATTTTGTTTTTGCCAAACATGTGTTACTTCATGCAGTAAAAACCCTCGTTTAAATGGGGTTACATCACTTTTACTAAAATCATCTATAGCACCTTTACCATCAAGATAAATATTATTCCCAAGAACTAAACCACCATTTTTATTGTGAAAAATAAAGTAGCGTTTATTATGAACTTTTATTTTATCGTAATCCAAACTATCCTTAAAATATGGTTTTAAATAATCTAATTCACCTTCGGTTAGTGAGCGTGTTTTCCATTCTTTCATTTCTCTACTCTTTTATTTTTAAATTACTTAATAAGCTAATAATGCATTAAGATGGCCTACGCTTTAAATATGCTTTTCCAGTGAGGCTTCGCTGACATTTTTTTGCATAGTTTGGGTCATCTAGAAAGTTCTTTAATACAGCCTCGTATTCCTCAATAGCACCCTCTCTTTTTTTATGTAGATCTGATGTTTTATCTGGTTCTGATGCCATTAATTCTTTTAACACGTGATAATGCTCTAGAATACTAGGTTGTTGCTCTAAGCCATAATCAACCAAATCTTTATCCGCTTCTAATTTATATTTATAAGCAGCAAGGTAATTAAATTTATTCGATACCATCTCATTAACAGCCTCAAGAGGCAAATTCATAACATTATTTTGTCCTTGCCAAACATGTGTTACTTCATGCAGTAATAATCCTCGTTTAAATGGGGTTACATCACTTTTACTAAAATCATCTATGGCACTAGTACCATCAAGATAAATACTATTTCCAACAACCTTGCCGCCATCTTTGTAATGATAAAAAAAGTAACGTTTATTATGCACTTTTATTTTATCGTAATCCAAACTATCCTTAAAATATGGCTTTAAATAGTCTAATTCACCTTCGGTTAGTGAGCGTGTTTTCCATTCTTTCATTTCTCAATCCTTTTTTAGTACTAACTATAAAAATAAGTGTATGTCGTTAAATACCACAACATTCAGTATATGTCAAGTTGTTCCTGTAAGTTTAGCGGTTAAAAATACTGGTATTTACATCAATAAATGTATAGCATTAACCATGTCTAAAACTCGTAGAATCGCATCAGTTGTTCCAAAACTGACCAAAGGTATTTTTGGTCAGAAAGCAACATTGCTTGGTAAGTTAATAATGCATTGGCCAGACATTGTCGGAAAAACCCTTGCCAAACAAATTATCCCAGCTGAACTTAACTATCAATCAATTCAAGTAAATGGTGGTAAATCGCAGAAGCTTATTGTTGCACTTTATGTGCGTGATGGTGCGGTAGCACTTGAACTTCAATATCAAACACAGCAAATAATGGAAAAGATTAACATGTTTACAGGATATAATGCTGTGCATGACTTACGCTTTATTCAAGCACCAAAGATGTTTGCTAATATAAAAAGCAATACTTATTTAGATGATAAAAAAGTATCGAAGCATGAACATGAAGAAATAAAACATATAATAGATAATGCTGAACTGGAGAAAACGGAGCTTCAATTAGCCCTGCAAAGTCTAGGCGAACAAATTCTTTTAGCGAATAAAACAGATAAATGATTGCAATGCTAACTCATACATGTTATGAGAAATACTAAATATTTAATTGAGATAAAATAGAGGTTATTAATATGAAAGTTAATGCAATTACAGTACGCCCCGGTCATATCATGGATTATAACGATAAGTTATGGAGCGTATTAAAAATTGAGATTAATCAACCTGGAAAAGGAGCATCTGTAATTCAGGTTGAAATGCGTGATATTGTTAATGGCAATAAAACTAACGTCCGTTTTAGAACTCAAGAAATCGTTGAGCGTGTGCGAGTAGATGAAGTAGAACACCAGTTCTTATACGCAGATGATGAAAGCTTTGTTTTCATGAATAACGAAACTTATGAACAAATTAATATTCATAAAGATATGGTTGGTGAGCCTGCTGTTTACCTGCAAGATGGTATGTTGGTTAATATTCAAGTGCATGAGGACAAGCCACTTGGCGTTACTTTGCCAGACCAAGTAACGGTTGAGATTGTTGAAGCTGACCCTGTTATTAAAGGGCAAACAGCCTCTTCATCTTATAAACCTGCAGTTTTGGAGAATGGTGTTCGTGTTCTAGTACCTCCGCATATAGCTTCTGGTACACGAATCATTGTAAGAACAGAAGATAATAGCTATGTTGAGCGAGCAAAAGATTAATTGTTATTAAATAAGGTGATTTTAAAATGAGAACTGCTAAATATTCTCCAATTGTTAATGTAATGGTAAATGCTGTACACAAGGCTGCTCGTAGTCTTGCTCGTGATTTTGGTGAGGTTGAGCAATTACAAGTATCAAGAAAAGGCCCTGGACAATTCGTATCTGCTGCAGATGTTAGGGCTGAAAAAATTATATATGAAGAGCTATTAAAAGCCCGCCCAGATTTTGGCTTTTTAATGGAAGAACAAGGAAAAATAGCACCAAAAAATGGTGAAAAATCAATTTTCATCATCGACCCTTTAAACGGAACTACAAATTTCCTACACGGGATTCCACACTGGGCTATTTCTATTGCTTTGGAAGAAAATGGAACGGTTATAGCTGGAGTTATATATGATCCAGTTAAAGATGAACTATTCTATGCTGAAAAAGGTAAAGGTGCGTTTATTAATAATCGTAGATTGCGTGTTTCAGGACGTAACAACTTACAAGATGCAGTTATATCTATATCTACTCCTGCTTTTGGTTGTGATGAAGATGAATATCTTGGATCTATGTCTAAATTAGGTTCGATAATACGCTCTGTTGCTGCAACTAGAAAATTTGGCGCTGATTGCCTTGATTTAGTTTATGTAGCAGCTGGTAGATCAGATGGGTTTTGGGAAACTAATTTGAACCCATGTAATGTTGCTGCAGCAACAATTATAATCAGAGAATCTGGCGGTTTTGTAACTGATATTACAGGTGGAAAAGATTATATATATGGTGGATCAATTGTAGCTGCAAACCCTAATCTACACAAAGATCTACTTGGCTTGGTTAGCAAGCGGATTGAAAAAATACCCGCATAAAATGAGGTAATGAGAATGAATGTAAAGATACAAAAAAACTTTTATTATTGTCTTATAATTACTTGTTTAACATTATTTATTAATTCTAGTAATTTGTATGCAAATAACTCAAGCCTAAACCCAGCTTTTGAAGTTAATTATGATGTATTAAATAATACTACAATTAGCAAATATTATAATAATACAAATAAGAAAAAAGTAACCACCAAGAAAACCGATAAAAAGAAACCAACAAAGCCACTATTAACTGCTCCAAAGACCGTAAAAAAGAAGAAGAAAAACAAGGCTCTACTAACCGCTCCATTTGTCCATATGAGTCCCGTTACATCGACAACAAAACCTGTTACTAATAATCAAAACATGTGGCAGCATGCACTGCCAAAGCAGAAACCAATAACAAAAGGCTCAAAAACATCTTTGCTATCTAAAGTGCTTGATGTGAGTAAATATATACCTAGATTTAAACCAATGCCAACCCCAGCTAAAAACCCAATAGTATTAAAAACAACATTAAATGAAATAGAACCAGCGGCTAGAAACACACCTAATAATTACCGTGTAAAAAATAAAAATGCCTCGCCAATTCATCCAAAGAAGGCGCCCGTAGCATCAGTAGTAGCTGAGATTCTACCAATACCAACAATGCCAACAACAAAGAATACCAAAGTAGCAAAAAAGCAAGATAGACAAATGTTATTTAAAGGTGATGACAGTCAAATAACCGCTTCAATGGCAACTGTTCTACAAGAAATACAGCATAATTTAGAGAAAAATCAATCTATGCGTCTACAATTACATGCTTTTGCTACAGGAGAAAATGGCAACCCAAGCAGTGCCAGAAGAATTTCTCTATCAAGGGCTTTATCTGTGCGTGAGTATCTAAAAAATAATGGAATACGTGCAACACGTATGGATATTCGTGCTTTAGGTGATAGAACTGATAAAAACCCAATGGATCGTGTCGACTTCATCTTTGTAGAGTAGAAATCAGTTTTGTTTTACTATATCAAAGTAGTCATATCTACCAGGGGCGGTGATTAGCTCATTACATCCAGGGATGACACCTAGGTTAAAAACAGAAAAAGTATTCCAAGTAAATATTGTTCCATCTCTCTGAAGCCTTTCTGCATAGCTTGCAAGACCACCTGCCTGACTATAGGTAGGTATTACTATAGAACCAGTAAGGTTCTTATTAATTAATTCACAGGCATCTTTTGTCATAACTATAAGGTTTAGTATTTCATCATCAGCACTAGTGCCAAGTTCAGACCCTGATATAGTTACCTGAGTATTTGAAATATAATTCCAGACAAAAATATTTGATGTTCCAGTAATGGTGCTCCACAGTTCTATTGGTGGATAAAGTTCAGATATACCATCTGTAGCATCAAAAACACCAACTGTTCTACCAGTAGTTGAACCACCTCCATTTATATAGACTGTGCCAGCAGTATTATAGGCACTACTATCAAATCTAACTTGATCAACTTCATTTAAAATATATAATCGTTGAATATGATTTTTAATTAAGCTTACCTGATCCATTAATAAAGCAGTTTTAATGATATTCTGCTCTTTATCAATAGTGCCACCACCGCCACCAGACTGCGTAACTGCATAACTAAGCGCTGCAAATAATGCAACAGCTATCAAAATCAAAAACAAAGCATTTCCTTGTTCTTTTTTCATTGTTTTACCTTATTAAGATTAAGGGGCTGACACCTAATAAAGTTCTTTTAGTAACTTTTTCAAGTCTTCAACCAACTCTTTTGGTGAACCCATATTAAACCTCCATTCACACTCTTTCAAGAATAAATTAAAATTGTTTTTTGGTACTCCATTAAATTT
>JAJFGX010000039.1 GCA_021775895.1 Alphaproteobacteria bacterium
CGATTAAAGCAGGCATTAAAGAGGTTGTTTTTGATAGAGGTGGCTTCTCATACCATGGTCGTGTCCAATTATTGGCCGAAGGCGCACGTGAAGCGGGCCTTGTTTTTTAATATTAATTTTGATGTAAGATATAGAACGTGAAGGATAAAAAAATGAAATCAGCGGAAAAGGCACAAACAGAGTCAGAGCTAATCGAGCGTTTGGTCGGTATTAATCGAGTAGCCAAAGTGGTTAAAGGTGGTCGTCGCTTTAGCTTCGCAGCTTTGGTAGCAGTTGGTGATGGTCGTGGTCGTGTAGGGCTGGGTTCAGGTAAAGCACGTGAGGTTCCTGAAGCTATACAAAAAGCAACAGAACAAGCGAAACGTAATATGTTCCGTGTACCGTTGCGTGAAGGTCGTACTTTGCATCATGATATAGTTGGTATTTTTGGCGCAGGGAAAGTTTTAATGCGTTCTGCTAAATCGGGTACTGGAGTTATTGCTGGTGGACCATTGCGTGCTGTATTTGAAGTTTTGGGAATACAAGATATTGTGGTTAAATCTCAAGGTTCTTCTAATCCATATAATATGGTGAAAGCAGCTTTAGAGGGATTGCGTGGAATGGAAAGTCCTCGTATGGTAGCTGCTCGTAGAGGTCGTCGTGTTAGTGACATTCTTGTTCGTAAAAAGGACAAAAGTGATAATGTAGATGTAGCGGCTGAGTAAGATATTAAAGTTTTTAAGGAGCAGGTGAAATGGCTGAAGAGAAGAAAAAAGTAAAAAAAACAGTTGCAAAGAAAGACACAGAGGCTAAAAAAGTAGTCACTAAAAAAGCAACAGTTAAAAAAACTGTAAAAACAGAAAAAAAGACACCTGCTAAGACTGCAAAGAAAGTTGCATCGGCAGTTGTGACTGTTACACAGACTGGTAGTCCTATAGGCCGTAAGCCTTGGCAAAGAGCGACATTGATAGGCTTAGGATTAAACAAAATGAACAGAACGCGTACACTGGAAGATACAGCGGCTGTACGTGGCATGATTGATAGAGTAAAACACCTTATACGCGTTGAAAATGCAGCATAAAGTGAAAATGAGAGGTATTTAGAAATGAAACTTAATGAATTAAAAGGCAATGACGGTAGTACAAAAGATCGTATGCGTATTGGTCGTGGTATAGGCTCTGGAAAAGGAAAAACTTCTGGTAGAGGACAAAAAGGTCAAAAGTCAAGAACTGGTGTTTCTATTAAAGGCTTTGAAGGCGGACAAATGCCACTCTATCGTCGCCTACCTAAGAGAGGGTTTAATAATCCAACACGCAAGAATTTAGCTGGTGTAAATTTATCTCGTATTCAAAAAGCTTTAGATGATAAAAAATTAGATGCTAAAAAAGTAATAGATAGTTTAGCTTTGATTGAGGCTGGAATTATTAAGCGTACATGTGATGGTGTTCGTATTCTTGGTCAAGGTGAATTAAAAACAAAAGTAACATTTATGGTTTCTGGTGCTACTAAAACTGCAATTTCCGCTGTAGAAAAATTGGGCGGTAAGGTAGATATATTGCCAGCGCCTAAGAAGATAGAGAGAAAAGTAGCCATTTAAAACAGATACTTTATAATATGTTTTAATAAGTTATTTTTTATAGATCAATTTAGTTGTTATAACATCATAACGATACAGTGAATTAGGGACATTTTTATAATGGCTTCAGCAGCAGAGCAGTTTGTCGCAAATTTTAATTTAGGCGCTTTTACAAAGGCTACAGATCTAAAGGCTCGCCTTAAGTTCACACTTATAGCACTTATTATTTATCGTTTTGGAACTTATATTCCTGTACCTGGTATATCTCCAGAGGCTTGGCAAGAAATTTTTCAGCAAAAATCAGGTGGCGTATTGGACATGTTCAATATGTTCACAGGTGGTGCTTTACAGCGTATGTCTTTGTTCACTATGGGTATTATGCCTTATATCACAGCCTCGATTATTATGCAGATGATGTCTGTGATGGTGCCATCTTTGGCACGTTTTAAAAAAGATGGGGCTAATGGACAGAAAAAGCTTAATCAATATACTCGCTATGGAACAGTTCTGTTAGCATCTGTTCAAGCTTATGCATTATCTATTGGTCTTGAAAGTATGGCAGGTGGAATGGCCGTGCTTGATCCTGGAATGTTTTTCCGTATAACCGCAGTTATTACTTTAGTTGGTGGAACTATATTTTTGATGTGGTTGGGCGAGCAAATAACAGCACGTGGAGTTGGTAATGGTCTTTCATTGATTATATTTGCAGGTATTGTTGCGGAATTACCTAGAGCTATAGCAGGAACACTTGAGTTAGGACGTGAGGGGGCTTTGCCAGCCTTTATGATTTTTGTGATTATAGCTATGGTTATTGCTGTCATTACCTTTATTGTCTTTATGGAGAGAGCTAGCCGTAGAGTTGTTGTACAATACCCAAAACGACAACAAGGTAATAAAATGTATGCTGCTGATTCTAGTCATTTGCCACTAAAATTAAATTCTTCTGGTGTTATACCACCAATATTTGCATCGTCTTTATTGCTGTTTCCTATGACGTTAGTTGGTTTTTCTGGTAGCGATGGAAGTGCTTTTTTAGATGGCATTAGTAGATATTTACAACATGGCACATTTGTTTATATGGCTTTATACGCAGCATTAATTGCTTTCTTCTGTTTCTTTTATACTGCCATAGTTTTTAATCCTCAAGAAAAAGCAGAAGATTTAAAACGTGGAGGTGGGTTTGTACCAGGGATTCGTCCAGGAGCACCTACAGGTGATTATCTTAATTTTGTTTTATCAAGAATAACTGTATTAGGGGCTGCATATTTGGTGGCTATCTGTTTGCTACCTGAATTTATTATGGCTAAGCATCAATTGCCTTTCTACTTTGGAGGCACTAGTCTATTAATTGTAGTGACTGTGGTTATTGATACTGTCGGACAAATTCAATCTCATTTACTGGCACATCAATATGAAGGCTTGATACGTAAAACTAAGTTGAGAGGAAGGCGTAAATGATCATTGTATTAATGGGGCCTCCTGGAGCGGGCAAAGGCACACAGGCTCGTCATATAGTTGATAAGTATAATGTTACACATCTTGCAACAGGCGATATGTTTAGAGAAAAAATTGCGTCAGGTGATGATGTAGGTGTTAAGATTAAAGAGATGGTTGAATCTGGTAGATTAGTTCCAGATGAACTTACAATACAAATGATTGCAGATCGTATTGAACAACCAGATTGTAAAAATGGCTTTATTCTTGATGGTTTTCCAAGGACAGTTGAACAAGCTGAAGGCCTTGATATGATGTTGAAAGAACATGGGCTATTTATGGACGGGGCATTGGAAATTAAAGTTGACGATAATGCTTTGGTTGATCGTATTTCTGGAAGGTTTAGTTGTTCTGATTGTGGAGAAGGTTATCATGATGACTTTAAGCCATCTGCGGTTTCAGATATATGTGACTGCTGTGGTGGAGAACATAAATTTGTGCGTAGAGCAGATGACACAGCAGAAAAAGTTAAGACAAGATTAGGCATTTATCATGAGCAAACAGCCCCTATACTACCATTTTATGAGCAAAGAAATATGTTGCATACAGTAGATGGAATGGGCAGTATGGAAGATGTAAAAATTAATATTTTTTCTGTTTTAGATGGTTTAGAAGATAGTAATTGCGATCTTCATGATAGTAAAGAATATGGAGATGTTAGGTGTAATTATAAAAAATGATAGATACATCAAAAAATGATTGACATTGTATTTGTCGGAGATATAATACGCCAGCTAAGCAAATGATGTGTTTGTAATTGATTTTTGTTTTGGCGTATAATTTATGAAGATTTAAAGAGCTGTTTAATAGTATAGAATTTATAAGATATAAGAATAAAGGAGTTTTAAAGTGGCACGTATTGCAGGTGTAAATATACCAACAGATAAGAGAGTTGTAATTTCTCTAACTTATATTTATGGTATCGGATTGACTAAATCAAAAGAGATTTGTAAGAAAGCAGGCATACCTGCAGATCGTCGTGTTAAAGACATGAGCGAAGCTGAAGAAACGCAAGTGCGTGAAATGATTGCTTCTGATTATCAAGTTGAAGGTGACTTAAGGCGTGTGGTATCTATGAATATAAAACGTCTTTTAGATCTTGGTTGTTATCGTGGTTTGCGTCATCGTAAAGGTTTACCTGTACGTGGTCAAAGAACACATACAAATGCACGAACACGCAAAGGCCCAGCTAAGGCTATTGCAGGTAAGAAAAAAGCTTAAGTAAAAGGTATATAAAGGTAATATAATGGCAAAAGCAGTTAAAACACGAAAAAAAGAGAAGAAAAATATTGCATCAGGCATTGCGCACGTTAATGCTACATTCAATAATACCAATGTTACAATTACAGACCGTCAAGGAAATGTAATTACATGGGCATCATCTGGAGTAGAAGGATTTAAAGGCTCTAGAAAATCTACACCATATGCAGGGCAAATGGTTGCAGAGAATGCAGGACGCAAAGCCCAAGAACATGGCATGAAAACTTTAGAAGTATTGATCAAAGGCCCAGGGCCTGGTAGAGAATCTGTGTTACGTGCTTTACAGTCTATTGGTCTAGTTATTACGTCTATTACGGATATTACAGCAATTCCCCATAATGGTTGTCGTCAGCGTAAACGTCGTCGTGTATAGTTAATTTAATTTATAGTAAATGTAGAGGATAAAATTGTGATGCAGAAGAACTGGAAAGAACTAATTAAACCAGAAAAAATTGAAATTACACAAGGTCGTGATCCATTGCGTTTTGGTAGCGTTGTGGTAGAACCTTTGGAACGTGGTTATGGATTGACTATTGGTAATGCATTGAGACGTGTGTTATTGTCTTCATTGCAAGGTGCTGCCGTTACAGCTATTAAGATTGATAATGTTTTACATGAGTTTTCTTCTATTGATGGTGTTCGTGAAGATGTTACAGATATTGTTTTGAACATTAAGGCAATAGCATTACGTTCACATAGTGAAAGTGAAAAAAGAGTACGTTTGCAAGCAACAGGACCATGTGAAGTAACAGCAGGCATGATTGAAGAAACTGCAGATGTCGAAATATTAAATCCTGATTTAGTTATTTGTACATTAAGTGATGGTGCAACACTTTCTATGGAGTTGTACGTTAATACAGGTAAAGGGTATCATCGTCCAGCATCTCAGAATGCTCCTGAAGATGCTCCGATAGGCTTAATACCTATGGATAGTGTATTTAGCCCTGTACGTAAAGTTACATATAGAGTTGAGGATACTCGAGTAGGTCAAGATACAGATTATGATAGGCTTATTCTTGATGTAGAGACTGATGGTACAATAACACCAGAAGATGCTGTAGCGTTTTCAGCACGTATTCTACAAGATCAGTTGCAAATATTTATTAATTTCCAAGAGCCTGATGCTGAAGAAGTTGAAGATGAAGTAGATGAATTACCATTTAGCCGTTACCTATTGCGTAAGGTTGAAGAGTTGGAATTCTCAGTTCGTTCAGCTAATTGTTTGAAAAATGATAATATTCTTTATATTGGGGATCTTGTACAAAAGACTGAGGCAGAAATGCTACGTACACCAAACTTTGGTCGTAAGTCTTTAAATGAAATTAAAGAAGTGTTGGTTGCTATGGACTTACATCTTGGTATGCAGGTTGAAAGCTGGCCTCCAGAAAACATTGAAGATTTAATAAAAAAACTAGATGACAACGTTTTTTAATTAAAAACTATAATATTTTAGGGATATAGTTTCCCTTGCAGATAGTGTCTGTTGTAGAGCATCTGTTTATTTAATATACTTCACGAGTGAAGTTCAGAGAAAAAAGGAGTAATAAAATGCGTCATAAAATGAAAGGTCGTAAACTTAATAGAAAAAGCCAACACCGTAATGCAATGTTTGCAAATATGGCTGCAGCACTTATTAAGCACGAGCAGATTAAAACGACACTGCCAAAAGCTAAGGAACTACGTAGATTTATGGATCGTCTAATTACTCTAGGTAAAAAGGGCGGTTTATCTAATCGTCGTTTAGCTGTTTCTCGTATTCGTGATGAAGCGATGGCAAAGAAATTATTTGATATATTAGCTGATCGTTATAAAGAGCGTTCTGGTGGTTACACAAGAGTTCTTAAAGCTGGCTTTCGTTATGGTGATTTTGCACCAATGGCAGTGATTGAGCTAGTAGATCGTGATCCATTGGCTAAAGGTCAAGATAGTGGTCCAGTTCTATATTCTGAAGACGATACTGCTGATGCTCCTGTAGATAAGAAAAAGAAAGCAACAGCATAATATAGTAATTCCACTTAACTTTTACACG
>JAJFGX010000040.1 GCA_021775895.1 Alphaproteobacteria bacterium
ATGCAAGTAGCGTGCGGTGAACTTATTGATATTACAAAGCAAATGCAAAAAATATGCGGTAAACTGAATCCACCCACTCAAGCGCCGCTTAAAACATCAACAAAATCATTTAAATGAGGGGTTAAAAAAATCTCTCATTATTTTTATATAAAGTTTCTAGTATTCATAGCATTATTTATAGTTGTTGCTTTTAATTATAAAATTTACTTTTCAAAAAATAAAACTCATGAAAACTATAAATTAAAGTGGACTGTCTCAACAGATAGACCAGTCGCCTTTGGTGGCTGGTCTTGGACAACACGCCCTCTCTTCGATAAAGAGAATAATATTTATTTTTGTGCAGGTTATCCGTGGAATAATGATATTTCAATATTGAAACTCAACTCAGCAGGAGAAAAACTCTGGGAATTGAAAACAAATACTGAATGCAACCACATAGAGATTCTAGAAGGTAAACTTTTTGTATGGTTTCAGGAAAGAAACAGCGTTGATGTAATTCAAACATCAGATAAAGAGATTCTAAAAAGTTTTAAGGGCTTTAAAAGACTAGCTAAAACAGACCAATGGATTTACTCAATCTCACCTAAAGGTATTACAAGAATTGACTCAAAAACCCTCTCTATTAAAGCGTTTGACTTTGACTTAAACCCAAAATCACTTGTAGCACACAAAAATAAGCTTTTTTTTATTATTAAAAACAAGGCTTTCTCTATTGCAGATCAATCGGAAAAAGCAAACCAAGAAATAGACTTGGATAAAGCTTACAATAATTATCATCTCTTTATAACCGATAACTTCATATGTGTTCCATTTGATACCGGATCACCGGATACAACAGGAAAAACAATTTGTTATAATTTAAGAAATAAAGAAAAAATTGAAATAGATGGTTACAATCCTCCCCTTGACACAAGTATCACAAAAAATGACAAGATCTTGTTAAAGAATATCGTTAACGGCCATCCAAAATATGGCTTTAGTGAATATGACCTTGCAAATGAAGGATATATTCATTTTGGCAATTACAAAAATATGGCCTACAATCAAGGGAACCTTTACTATTACGATGATAGACATCTTCGAAAATTTATGAACAATAGCTTTCCCAAAATATTCTCTGCAAAAGGATATATAAGATATGTTCGTGAGCATGAAGGGATACTATTCATTACCACTGATATGGGACAACTACATGCAATCTCAAAAGTAGAGAATTAAAATTTCTTCAATTACACAGTAAACTGAATACAACTACCCACCACATTATTACAAAAGAAATTTATTTAGCTGGATCTCTCTCTTTAGTCTTTATCATTAAATCACGAGCTATCGGAGCGGCCGTACCTGACCCACTAACGCCATGCTCTACCACAACCGCACAAACATAGCGTGGATTTTTAACTGGTGCAAAGGCTGTGAACAAAGCGTGATGTCTATACCTCCAAGGTAAATCAGCATTTTTTATACCTTCAGCTCGCTGTTTTGCTGTAATACGCCTAACTTGTGCTGTACCTGTTTTTCCGCCCATCATATAACCAAGTCCAGTAATTTGTGAAGCATTAGCTGTACCCTTTGCGGAGTTAACAACATTCGACATTCCTTTTTTAACTACATTTAAATAGCGTTTATTTAGTCCAATTAGCTTTGGTTTCTTTATAATTTCCAGCTCTCCATTAACAGAGCGTATTAATTTAGGTTTAACTGCATAGCCACCATTAACCAACCTAGCTATCATTGTTGCTAGTTGTAGTGGTGTTGTTTGAATATATCCCTGACCTATACCAGACACTACAGTTTCGCCTATTTGCCATTTTTTACCAAAGCGTCCCATTTTCCAATCTTTATCAGGAATTAACCCCGGTGCTTCTCTTGGTAACTCAATACCTAATTTATGACCCAAACCCAATTTATGTGCCATTTCTGCAATTCGTTTAATTCCCACTTTACGTGCTATATCATAAAAATAAACATCACAAGATTCTGCCAGAGCAGACACCACATTAACTTTTCCATGCCCACCTCTTTTCCAACAATGAAAGCGGTCACTTCCAAACTCCATATATCCTGGGCAATATACGCTATGTTCTGTTTTAATTATTCCAGATTCAAATGCCGCCATTGCTGTTACCATTTTAAATGTTGAACCTGGTGGATATTGTCCTGATATAGCTTTATTGCTTAATGGTTTACCTGAGTTTGATAATAGCTCTTCCCATTGTTCCGCAGAAATCCCTCTAGTAAATAGATTAGGATCAAAAGATGGACTAGAACCCATCGCATAGACCTCACCTGTATTTGCGTCCATAATCACTGCACAAGCACTTTTTTCTTCTGCCAATCTTGTTTGGCAGTAAATCTGAAGCTCTGCATCTAGCGACAACTCTAACCTATCACCATCATGCCCTCTCTTAGATGATAACTCCCTTATCTCTCTACCAACAGAATTAATCTCAAGTTGACTTATTCCAGCTGTACCTCTTAATAATGAGTCATATTGCTTTTCAACCCCTGTTTTACCAATACGAAAACCTGGAAGACTCATAATTGGGTCTTTAGTAACTTCTGTTGGGCCAACTAAGCCAACATAACCGACTAAATGAGCCGTAGCCTCCGCCATAGGATAAGCTCTAATTGTTCCTTCATCAATTGAAATACCTGGTAATTCTGGTAGATTAACCTCAATTCGTGATACTTGTTCCCAGCTAAGCCCCTCTTTTAGCATTATAGGAACAAAGTCCCTTTTTCTTTCGATGTTTTTTAGAATTCTCTCTTCTTCTTTTAAAGATAAAGGAATATAGCTCTTAATTTTTCTTAGTATATCTTCAACACTTGATGCTTGCTCTGGTATAAGAAAGGCTTGAAAATTCTGTTCATTAACTGCTAGTGGCACACCAAATCTATCTACAATTTGTCCTCGATTAACTGGCACATATCGCATACCAATACGATTTTTATCTGATAAAGTTTGGAAGTACTCTTTTTTAGATACTTGAAGATAAGAAAGTCTTGCTCCAAGACCTGTGAATAGGGCAAGATGCAACCCGCCCAGAAAAAAACTACGCCTCGAAAAGCAATGATAACGATCTAGGTCATCTTTACTCATGTGCCATTAATTCCTGCTGTCCTTCTACAATCATGTTGCGTATCTTATGAAAGCAAACAACAAGAAATGGAAACAATAAAATGGTTAAGCTAGCATTTATCAGTATAGGCTGAAATAACATTACTTTCCAAAAGAACAAGCAAAAAACAGCCCACTGAATAATAAACCCGGCCGCACAAATTAAAGCAAAGCTAAGCCACAATACTATGAATGGCTGTCCTAAAAGAAAGCGTCGTTGCGTTTGTACTATCAATTGTACACTAACTAGCAATAATGCGGTTATAGCCATTGGGAAGCCCATTATTAAATCAAACAAAACCCCCAAAATAAAAACTACCGTATAAGGTAAGGTAGCAGGTAAAAACATACTTAAATAAAACACTGTTATCATTAGAAAGCTTGGCTGTAGATCACTAAAAGATACATAACCAGTTGGTAGGACACTTAAAATAAACAATGATATAATCATAGTATATAAAAGAACATATGGCATAATATAAGGCCACGAAGTAAAGTGACGCTCCGCATCTTCTAATATTTTTTTACGATATATAAAAATGTTCATTGCATTATATCCCCACTAACTATTGAATCATCAATCGAAAAATCAATTACTCGTACATACTCCAATTGACCTAAATTATCTATTGGTTGTACTTGTATTTTTCCATCTTGATTCGACACAATAGTGCCAATGGGTAAATTAGGAGGCAATAGACCACCATCTCCAGATGTAATGATTCTAGCGCCTAATTCTGGCTGGCTATCTAATGGCAAATGCTCCAAAAACATGGTGTCTCCATTATATCCAGCAAGAATACCTTTATACCTACTCCCCTCAATTAATACAGGGATATGAGAATTAAGATCTGTAACCATTAATACACGTGATGCTGTTTGACCAGATTCAACAATTCTGCCAATCATTGCTTCTTTTGCCATTACGGCTTGCCCTTTAACCACATTGTCATCTGTACCAACAGGTAGAAGTAAGCTTTTTATAAAACTACCACCAGTATCAACAACAACACGTGTGGAAATAAAACTATAATCAGCTTCTGATTTAAAATTCAAAAGGGACTTCAAACCACGATTTTCTGCCTCAAGCCTTAATGCTGCACTATACCATTGTTGCAGACGACGATTTTCCTCAGTAAGTCTTATATTGTCTACTCTCAAATCACGCATACCAGCAACAGAGCTAACTTTATTAGCAACCTCTTTTGCAGGCTCAGATACAGTTGCAAAAACAGGAACTAATAAATCTGTAAATACCACACGTAAATGCTCAATTGGTGATGCATTAATTCGATGTAAAAAAATACCAAGCACTGCAATAATTAAAAAAAGAGAAGGTATAGCCTTAGAATACAAAGGTAAAGGCATATGCAATATATTTGCCGTACTAGATCTTTTTTTAGTTTTGCTAACCATTACGCGTACACCTTTTATACTTTCTAACGCCATTTTTATATTAAAATAAAATACGCCCTAAAGCAATATAGAGTCAAACTTATACATTGCTATTATTTTCATAATAGCATTATTGAGATCAACATTAAGTTAAAAATAGATTGAATATATCTAAACTTTAGTACATATCCACAAGAACACCTTTAAGTGCTTTCATTTCCTCAAGAGCCTGACCTGTTCCTAAAGCCACGCAGGACAAAGGATCATCTGCAAGAGAAACCGCAAGCCCTGTCGCATATCTAAGCACATAATCAAGGTTGGCAAGTAAAGCCCCACCACCTGTCATTACAATACCTTTATCAACTATATCTGCGGCAAGTTCAGGTGCTGTATGCTCCAAAGCACCTTTAACAGCATCAATAATTGCTCCAACAGGTTCAGCTAGACTTTCTGCCACTAAACGTTCTGTTACAACTATTTCTTTTGGTACGCCATTCATCAAGTCACGACCCTTAATTTGCATACTGCGACCATCATCACCATCTTCTGGTGGGCAGGCAGAGCCAATTTCTTTCTTGATTCGTTCCGCCGTGCTCTCACCTATCAGTAAGTTATGTGTTCTGCGAATATATGAGATTATTGCCTCGTCCATTTTATCACCGCCAACACGGACAGATCTGGAATAAACGATTCCACCAAGAGAAATAACAGCAACCTCAGTTGTGCCACCACCAATATCAACCACCATAGAACCCGTAGGCTCAGTTACAGGTAATCCTGCACCGATAGCAGCCGCCATAGGCTCTTCAATTAATTCAACACGCCTAGCGCCAGCGCTTTCTGCCGATTCTTGAATTGCTCTACGTTCAACAGCGGTTGAGCCAGATGGAACACAGATAACCATTTGTGGGGACGCAAAGCTGCGACGATTATGCACTTTACGGATAAATTGTTTAATCATATCTTCAGCAACATCAAAATCGGCTATAACACCATCACGTAATGGACGAATAGCGACAATATTACCAGGGGTACGGCCAAGCATACGCTTAGCCTCATGACCAACGGCCAAGACTCGACGGTGGCCTTTACCAACTGAAATTGCAACTACTGAAGGTTCGTTAAGTACGATTCCTTGACCACGTACATAAACCAAAGTATTGGCTGTACCAAGATCTATCGCCATATCTGCTGAAAACAAGCCTAGAAGTTTTGAAAACATATGATAGTCATTTCTGTTTAATGTTCAACGTCAAAATAAAGCAAAACAACTATAACTCTTTAATAAAAAACAGTTAATAGAGCTATTGTCTTGCCTTCATGCGAGGATTTTCAGCATTAATTACGAATAAACGCACTTTACCTTTACCATCACGACGACGTACAACACGGTTTTTTTGATCACGCTTTGCTTGTTTACCTATAGAATTTGTCTTTTTCATGTTGCCCTCTAAATATATTAATAACACTGAATATAGATAAATACTTAGTTTTCCACAGAGAGTCAACAAAAAAACAAACCTATAGTAATTTCTATTAAAAGCTGCATTATTAATAGAAATTTTAACGAGCGACTGCGAAACGGGCTTTGCCCCCCATAACCTCAAGAAGCTTTAAGTCTCAGCGAATTTATCTTTGATATCCAGTTCACACTTCTTATAAAGCGATGATGAACGCCTTCTACGTGTTATTTCTGCCATCATCAATCTGGTAAAACCATGCATTTGTGGGTCTGCGGGATCTGTTTCCCCAGATTTTTGAAATATACTCATAATTTGATTACGATTATTTTTAGAGTTCTCATTAATCATATCACATATAATAATTCCGCTTATGTTACGCAAACGTATTTGACGCATTATTTCTACCGCAGCCTCTAAATTAGTTTGAAACTTATCCGCAGAACCTGAATTAATATCAACCACTGTGCATGCCTGCGTACGTTCAATAACGATATTACCGCCTGATGGCAGTTCTACCACTTTTTCATTAAGAGCCTCTATCATAGATAAGATATCATGAGCGTCAAATAGTGATTTAACTTTGTCATTGTGGGAAAACTTAGCAACAGTGATTTTTTGCAATAAATCAGGCGCAAACCTACTCGCCCATTCTTTAGCGATATTTGCCTGATCTTTAGTCATCACTTCAAAGTGATTGATACCTCTACGGGCATAATCTATTAAAGATCGTTCAATAGCATCTGGCGCTCTCATGACACATATCGGAGTTTTTGCATCTCTAGCATTTCTTGCTCTCTCTTTAGCTCGTTGCCACATCGCAATTAAACTGTCAGCTTCTAAATCTAAAATTTCATCAGAAATATCAGCCGCCATTTGCCTAATAACCCAGCCACCTTTTTCATGTTCTTCCAGAAGTTTCTTGCCAACAGTCTCTTCTTCTTCCTTTGATATCCAGTGTGTAGAGTAAATACCAATTATATTAGGACTATATAATAACGTCCTTCCACCTATATAAATTTTAGTAGTTAAGCGTGGAAGCTTTTGTAATAACTCTTCAGACTCAGCATAACCTTCTGCTTTTACTTGTACAAACAGCCAGCTACCAGCTTCTAATAGCTCAGAGATTCTATATTTCTTATTTTGGCTTGGTAGCCTACTTCTAACTGCTCCAGATACATGTATATGTTTTGCCTGCAATATTCCTTTCATACCATTTCCAAGATCAATGAACGCACTATTTAATCCAATATCTATACGTTCAACACGAGCATAATAAATAGCACCCCATTTAGGACTATTTACGGCATAACCCTTTGGAAAGTCGAGGAATACGTCTTCCATAATATGTGTTTTATGATTTAGCAGAGCTACATGATTTTGGTTGTGTAATGTATCAATATAAAAATCAAACATAGCTAATTATACCCCATACCTAATAACATTTGCGAGGTATCATATAGCGACAAGCCAACAACATTACTATATGAACCGCTAATAAATTTTATATAGCTAGCCGCTAGCCCTTGTATGGCATAACCTCCAGCTTTACCGTCCCATTCTTCACTATCTAGATAATTTTCAATCTCAACCAACGAAAGCCTTTTTAATGCAACAGTTGTTTGAACAACCCTAGTATTAACCCTACCCTTTGGGTCAATTATAGTAATCCCACCAATTACTTTATGTCTTCTGCCTGATAAAAGGTTAAGGCAAGTTCTTGCCGTATCTACACTCTCGGCCTTTGGCAAAACACGCCGCCCACAAGCAACAACTGTATCTGCTGCCAAAATAAAAGCATCTTGTTCTTTATCAGCAATTTTTGTGGCTTTTGTTACAGACATTCTCTGTGCATATGCTGTTGGCAATTCTTTTGCTTGCACAGATTCATCAATATCTGCTGGTATAATAAGATTTGGGGTAATCTTTATTTGTTCTAAAAGCTGTAACCGCCTTGGTGATGCCGAGGCTAATATTAAATTCGCCATAGCAAAGCCACCTTTTATTATTTATGACGGAATGTAATGCGACCCTTAGTCAAGTCATAAGGTGTCATTTCAATAGTTACACGATCACCAGCAAGTACACGAATACGATTTTTACGCATGCGACCAGAACTATGAGCTAAAATTTCATGCCCGTTTTCTTCAATTTGTACACGAAACATTGCGTTTGGTAGAATCTCTAACACTAATCCTTCAAACTCCATAAGGTCTTCTTTTTCTGACATATGTTCTTTCTCTTCTTCTTTTTCATTTCTTTGTTAATACATAACTCGTATATGCAACACACATATTAAAGTAAACAATCTACGTGCTGTTGGCAAATCTGTTTTTACTTCACAATGCAATAGCCTGTCCTTTAATAACTCAGCGGCTTCGTCATGTAAAGCCCTTCGTCCCATATCAATTGCCTCAATATGCCCATATGAGTTTTGACGAGCAAGTTTATAGTAATTCTCACACACTATAAAATAATCTTTTATCAACCCCTTAAAGGGCAGTAAATAGATATCAATCTCTTTGATATCATTGGTGTTTTTTCCACCAATAAAAATATGTACAGACCTATTACGTAAGGATAATTTAAGTTTATATGGCGCTGAAATATCAGGACAAGAAAACTTATTTTGATGTAATAAATCTGCAATGGCAGTTGCTCGTTCATTTTCAATGTCAGGTGAACGCTTAATATTTAACGTTTCATCGAGAATAATTTCTACAATATGCTCTTTATCTGTCATTAAGCCTACTACGTTTTAATCCGTTCTAATTTTGCACCGCAAGCACCTAATTTTTGTTCCAGATTCTCATATCCCCTGTCAAGATGATAAATACGGTTAACCACGGTTGTACCCTCTGCCACTAACCCAGCTAAAATCAATGACACTGATGCTCTTAAATCAGTCGCCATTACTTCTGCACCTTTTAACTGTTCAACGCCTCTAACAAGGGCAGATGAGCCTTTAACTGTAATATCGGCCCCCATACGTATAAGTTCTGGCACATGCATGAAGCGATTTTCAAAAATAGTTTCATCAACAATACCCGCCCCGTTAGCAACAGTAAGCATTGCCATTAATTGAGCTTGTAAATCAGTTGGAAAACCAGGATATGGCTTTGTTGTAATATCTACTGAATTTAGACCATTGCCTGCTCTTTCAACTATTATATCACCATTTTCTATTTGCTCTATATCTACCCCTGCCATTTTCAACACTGGCAATAAAGCATCAAGCAAATCTAAACGGGCATTTTTAAGAACAACCCTACCACCAGTCATGGCAGTAGCAATCATATATGTGCCTGTTTCAATGCGATCTGGAATAACCGCATGTTCTGCTCCAGATAATTCTGATACCCCAGTAATTTCTAAATTATCAGTGCCAAGCCCTGTAATTTTTGCCCCCATTTTAATTAATAGCTCTGCGAGATCAGTTACTTCAGGCTCTCGAGCCGCATTGTGCAGAATCGTATGTCCATTAGCCAAACTTGCCGCCATTAGCAAATTCTCTGTTGCCCCAACCGATTTCTGAGAAAAAACAATTTCTGCCCCATTTAAACCATTCTCTGGAGCGGTTGCATAGATATAACCATCTTTAATTTCAATCTTAGCACCCATTTGCTCCAAAGCACTAATATGCATATCAACAGGACGAGTACCAATTGCACATCCCCCTGGTAGAGACACTTCTGCCGTGCCAAATCTGGCAAGCAAAGGCCCAAGCACCAGAACACTTGCTCGCATTTTTCTAACTAAATCATATGAGGCTTTTGTTGATGTCATTGACTTATTGTCAATAGTCAAATTAGAACCATCACGAGTAATATTAGCCCCCATATCATTCAAAAGATCAATTAGAGATTTTACATCCATCAAATCAGGAACATTGTTGAATAAAACAGGCTCTGCGGTTAATACACTTGCTGTCATCAAAGGTAAAGCGGCATTTTTAGCACCACCAATTTCAATAGTGCCATTTAGCTGTTGTCCACCAGTAATTCTTAATTTATCCATTTGCTTTTCCTTGAGCCTATTATTATAGGCATTAGATTAGCAAAACTTTCTACACGACCAAAGCTTTTTATTCATCTGGTTTTTGATTATCTAAGAGTCTTTCCTTAACAATCTTATATTCAGATAAGATTTGTTCGTATAAATTAACCACAGTTTCCATTTTATTGGCTTTAGCCTCTATTTCTAATTCTTTCATCATTTCAGCTAATTTAATTGCTCCAATTTGACCAACAACAGACTTTAAAGAATGTGCATTCAATTTTATATCTTCAAAACAAACTTGATCTATGGCTTTTTTAATATTATCTATCATTATATCGGCATCTTTAATTGTAAGCTCAATAACCATATCTAAATTATCACCAAATAGTTCAGTAACTTTCTCATCAATATGTATTTCACAAACAGCCAAATGAGATAACCACTTATCTAATACAGGCAAGAAGCTTGCTTTTATAACTGGTTTTGAAATAAAGTCATTCATACCAGAAGAAAAGCATTTTTCTTTCTCTTCCGCTAAAACATTTGCTGTAAGAGCAATTATTGGCACGGTTTTATTAATTTTCCTAATTTCAGAAGTGGCCTGAAACCCGTCCATTACAGGCATTTGGCAATCCATAAATATTATATCATAATCTTTATTATTAGACATTTTTAGAGCCACTCTACCATTTTCGGCACAATCAACCCTGCAGCCACAAGACTCTAACATTTTTTTAATAATAAAAGTGTTTACCTCAATATCCTCAACAACCAATACAGATGCTTTATATAAGCAATCGCTCTTACATTCTTCCTCTAAATTAACTAGTTTTAAAAAGTCTTCTTCTAATGGAATAATTAAAGGTATAATAAACCAAAAAGTAGAGCCTTTTTCTGGAACACTGCTTACCCCTATCTCTCCACCCATTTTCTCAACTAAGGCCTTACAAATTGACAAACCTAAGCCAGTTCCTTCAACTTTTCTAACTGATGAATTATCAACCTGCATAAATGCAGCAAATAATTCTTGTTGCTTGTCTATAGGAATACCTACACCATCATCATGTATTAGAAACTTAATATATTTACTGCCATTTTCTTGCTCAAGTAAAGTGGTCTCAAGCTGAATTGACCCTTTATCTGTAAACTTCTTAGCATTATTTAATAAGTTTACAATAACCTGTCTGATACGTCCTTCATCGCCTATAATAAATTCAGGTAGATTATCCCCGTAGGAAAGATTAAATTCTAAGCCTTTTTCTTCTATTAAAGGCAAAAAGAGATGATATATACTATCCATAGAATGGTAAAGTTCAAAAGTTTCTTTATAAATATCAACTTTATTCGCCTCTAAACTGCTAAATTCTAATATCTCATTAAGAATAACCAATAATGATTGACCAGAATCTTTAATTGTTTGTATGTAACCTTTTTGTGTTTCTGTTAAATTTGTTTCCTCTAATAGACTTATCATTCCTATTACCCCATTCATCGGGGTTCTAATCTCATGGCTCATTCTCGCAAGAAACCCACCTTTAGCAATCGTTGCTTGCTCTGCTGCTTCTTTAGCAATATTGAGTTCTTCTTCTATTATTCTACGACCTTTAATTTCTTTCATAAGTTTAAGATTATATATATAGAAAAAAATAAAAACCAAGATAAAAACAGCAAGAACTTCTAAAGCTAACTTATAATTAAATGGATTCTTATACATATAATGTGTACCTATCCAAGTATCGTATATTTTATGCCTTTCTTCTTCTTTTATAGAATCTAAAGCTACTTGTAAAATGTCAACAAACTCTGGCCAATCTTTACGTACGGCCATACCTAGGTCATATTTTATTGGCATTTTTCCAGAAACTTTTATGTTTGTAATTCCTGCTTCTTTAATAAGATAGCTCATGGTTGCTACATTACCTACAAACGCCCCTATTTTTCCTTCTGAAACAGCATTTAAACCATCTATTGCAGTCTTCTTAGGCTTTATATTAATTTCTGGATGTTCATTATTTAAATAATCATGTGTTGCATAACCATCAACAACACCTACCACAACATCTTTAAGATCTTTTATACTTTTGATATGATTAACATTATTTAAAGTAACGATAACCATTGGAAATGATAAATATGGCTCAGTAAAATCAACGTACTCACGCCTTTGTTTATTATCTACGACACAAGAAAATACATCTAACTCATGATTTTTAACCGCTTCTACAGCATCAGGCCAGTTTTTCTCTTTATTAACAATAAACTTAATTCCTAATTTATTTTCAATGATATGAATATAATCTGATGACATACCTTTATATTGTTTATTATCGTCAACCCATTCAAATGGTGGCCATGAAATATCAATTGCCAACCTAATTTCTTGATGTTGATCTAACCACTTTTTTTGAGTTTCTGTTAAATTTAAACTAGCATCAGGCTCTGCCATAGCAATAGTGCTAAAGCAAAATAATAAAATAAATCCAAATAAAGCGGAAAATAAACTAGAAAAGAACTTACTACACAAATAAAAGCCCTAAATCTTGAAAACAATCTTTTATTTTTTCTTGTGTTGTTGGTTTAGAAATATAGGCATTCGCACCAGCTTCTTTTGCCTCTTGAAGCTTATCTCCATCTTCAACACCACTGAAAAGAACAACTTTAATATCATTACCATGTTTTTCACGTATCACTTGTAATAATTCAACTCCACTTTTTTTCTTTAAATGCCAATCAAGCAAAATAACATCTACATTCTGATTAGATTCAAGAGTATTAAGCGCTCCATCACCATCTTCTGCTTCAATAACACCAACACCAAGATTTTCAAGAAATGTGCGTGCAATAAAACGCGTAACTGTAACATCATCGACTATCAAGCAATCCATTATTTTAACTCCTTTAATTATTAATTATGCTGTTTTAATATTAGACAAGAAAACCTCTACTTCGCCACGTAAATCATTAGTTCTTTTAGTAATGTCATCTGTTGCTTCTTTAAGATTATCAGCAGTGTTTTTAGTATCCCCAGCAGAGGACTTAACATCTGATGCAACGCTAGATACTAGATTTGTACTTTCTGCAGCACCATGTGTACTGCGTACAATTTCCTCCATAGCGGCCGATTGTTCTTCCATTGCTGCAGATATTGATGTAGCAATCTCATCTATAGTTCCAATTGTCTTTGAAACTTGAGAGATCGCATCTACGGTTATCAATGTAGCTTTTTGAGTTGAGCTAACCTGTTCTTCAATTTCTTCGGTTGCACTTGCAGTTTGCGCTGCCAGTGCCTTTACTTCAGATGCCACAACCGCAAAGCCTTTACCAGCATCGCCTGCTCTAGCAGCCTCAATCGTCGCATTTAATGCCAAAAGATTTGTTTGTTCTGCGATATCTCGAATAAGCTCAACAACTTCACCAATTTTATCAGAACTACCTTTAAGTCCTTGAATTGCTTCATTTGCTTCATCTGATTTCACTACGGCCTCCCGTGCAACTTCGGAAGATGTTGTAATTTGAGTAACAATTTCTCGGATAGACGCAGAAAGCTCTTCTGATGCTGATGCAACTGTAGCAACATTTGTTGATGCTGTGTCAGATGTACCAATAAGTGCTTCTGCTTGTTTTCCACCCTGATTAGCAACCGCTCCTAAGTCTGAAGATGTTGATGAAAGCCCCTCCATAGATGTGATAAGCTCTCTAATAAAAGAAGCAATATTAACATCAAAATTATCAGTGACTTTACCCAAACGGTCAGCAAAATCATTTTGTGCAGCCTCAAAAGAATTTGCCGCCAAGTTAATTACTCTAGTTCCATTTAAAAGACTACCATGCATTCCATCTTCTAAGATACGGCGAAAATATTTACCTTTATCAATACATACCATCACAGCAGATGCTTCACGAACAAATGCATCTATATAATCTATCATATTATTAGTAGATTTTTGCAATTGTCCAATTCTACCGCCCTCAGTAATGTTAAGCGTCCTTGCTTCGAAATCACCATGCTGTAACCTTGTTATTACATCTACAGTGCGACTAATTTCTTTAATGCTTTTTTGAACCAGCAATAAAGATAGAACTAATAATGCTATTGTTCCGCCAATCACCATATTAAGCGACACACCAAAAAAAACACTTGAGGCCATGGCAATTGCACAAAGTATAATTATTTGTGCTTTAGAGAGTGAGGATAAATTCATCGTATTCAACTCCTTTTTCTTCAAGAATAGCTAGAAGCATAGCAAATGCGCTTTCCATTCCTTCTTTTTTATTGTTAAATTTGTTTTCTTCTTCAAGTAGCGCCTTATAAAGAGGTATTATAGTAGAT
>JAJFGX010000005.1 GCA_021775895.1 Alphaproteobacteria bacterium
CCACTTTCATGCGCAAAGGCATTTGCTCCAACTATTGCCTTGTTAGGCTGTACAGCAAAACCTGTAATTCCAGATAATGTTTGAGATGTTGGGTATAAAAGCTCTGTAATTATATTAGTTTTAAAAGGCAGAAGATCCTGCCTTGTCCTAAGTGCCATTACAACCTCTTCCATTGCGGCATTCCCTGCCCGCTCCCCTATACCATTAACTGTACATTCAATTTGCCTTGCACCTGCCTCCACTCCTGATAAAGAGTTAGCAACACCTAATCCCAGATCATCGTGACAATGAACTGATAATACTGCCTTATCAATGTTAGGAACTCTATTTTTCAGCATATCAATAATTCTAAAATATTCTTTTGGCACTGAGTAGCCAACAGTATCTGGAATATTAATAGTAGTTGCACCTGCGTTAATTGCTATTTCTACAGCCCGACACAAAAAGTCATCTTCAGTTCTTGTACCATCTTCAGCACTCCATTCAACATCATCACATAAATTACGAGCATAGCTGACACTTTTCTTAATCATTTCCAGCACTTCTTCTGGTGATTTTTGAAGTTTATGCTCCATATGTAGTGAGCTTGTTGAAATGAATGTATGTATTCGTTGTTTTTTAGCTGGTTTAATCGCCTCTGCTACAGCATCAATATCACTTTCCATTGCACGACAAAGCCCTGCAACCACAGCATTATCCAATAGTTCAGAGACTTTTTTTACCGCTTCAAAATCCCCTTCTGATGCTGCGGGAAAGCCAGCTTCGATTATATCTACTCCCAAATTATCCAAGGCTTCCGCCATTACAAGCTTCTCATTAAGTGTCATTGAACACCCTGGAGACTGCTCACCATCTCGCAGAGTTGTATCAAAAATAATAACTTGGTCGGTCATAAAACTTTCTCCTCAATATTAATATTTGCCTATTATACAAGAATATAACTGCACGACAATGATTATAATCAATCAAAGCCAAAGCCTAAATAACCTAAAAAGTAAAAACTAAAGCACCCTAGCCTCATCTACCAGCATAATTGGAATACCATTTTTAATTGGAAAAGCAAGTCCTGCTGTCTTACTTATTAGCTCTTGTGTCTCTGAATTATACTTAAGTGGTCTTTTACTTACAGGGCAAACTAGAAGCTCTAGCAATTTAGGATCTACCATTTTTAATTTTGTAGCTGTTTTTGTCATTATAATATCTCACATAGCTATTAATTATATATTTAATAATATATACTAACTTAGTGCCATTAAAACAGGAATTAAAAAATGTCAAATCCCATCTTAGAGATGGTTAAAACTCCAAAAAAGCCAGATGATATCGAAGACATGTCTACATCACTGCATGAAAAAGACAATTCAATCATTGCAATAAAAAATGATGGAACTCTTAAAGAGCACGCAGAGGGGCTGGCTGAGCAAGTTCAAGGTTTCTTTAACCCAGATACTTTACTTCAACTGGCGATTGCTCTTGGTCTTATGTCGTTATCCTACACTGTATCTGTAATGTGGAGAAAGCGCTTAAAACGCCTAACAGAAAAAAGTGATGACGCACCAGCTACTTTTTCTAAAGCTGGTAGAGTTTGGTTGTTGCGATTAGGGAGAGTACTTTTTCCTGCCATTCTAGCTTTGATGTTGCTAATAACTAGCCATACCGCTACTTGGTTAGGTTGGCCTAATGATTTACTACGTATCATCATGAATCTTTCTGTCGCAGGATTTATTGTCCGATTTATCTCAACTTTTCTACATTCCAGAGTTATTGCTAAATGGGTCTCTAGTATTATTTGGATTATTGCCACCTTACATATACTTGGCTTATCTGAAATGACAATTGAATTATTAGACAGCATTAGCTTTGGCATGAGTGATAATAAAATTTCTCTGTTATCATTGATAAAAGGTGGATTTTATTTCATTTTGTTCATGTGGGTTGCAAAAATTACCGCAGGGGCTGCTGAGAGAAAAATCAAGAAACTGGAAGAACTAACCCCATCACTTCGAGTGCTATTTAGCAAACTTCTACGTATTACCCTAATTGTAACTGCCTTTATGCTTGGCTTAAATGCCATCGGTGTTGACTTAACTTCGTTCGCTATTTTTGGTGGTGCTATTGGTGTTGGGCTTGGTTTTGGTTTGCAGAAAGTTGTTTCCAACTTTATCAGTGGAATTATATTACTGCTTGATAGATCAATCAAACCTGGTGATGTTATTGCGGTTGAGGGCAGTTTTGGTTGGGTGAATACACTTGGTGCAAGATATGTTTCAATCATTCAACGTGATGGTAAGGAACATTTAATACCAAATGAGCTGCTAATTACAGAAAAAGTGGAAAACTGGTCATTTAGTAATAATGATATACGCCTTAGTATTCAAATTGGTGTTTCATATAATACAGATATACACAAAGCGCTTGAGCTTTGCCTTGAAGCCTCCGTCGAAGAGTCACGCATAAAACAATTCCCTAAACCAGTTGTAAGGGTCACAGGTTTTGGTGAAAGCTCTGTTGATTTAGAAATCAGAGGCTGGATTAATGACCCTGTAAATGGTGTTGGTAATGTTAAAAGTGATGTTTTATTAAAAGTATGGGATAAGTTCCATGAGCATGACATTGAAATTCCATACCCACAGCGAGATTTACACTTAAAATCAGTTCCAGCAGAAATGATAGAAAAACTTAAAAATGATATAGTTAAAGAATTAAAAATAAAACAATAAGCTATTTAGCCATCAAATCATTATACTGAGTAATAAGCCCATAAACCACAAAACCGAACCCAACAATAAGCAGAAGACTCATAAACACCACGAGCCTTATCATATTTTTTAAATTCTTTGTTCCTGTTTTCTTTTCTTCCATAGGCATGGAATAACTCAAATACTAGGCAATGACAAACAAAAATTTGTTTTTTCTCGGAATTTTTTGCCCAATATAATATCCACCATCATAATAAATAAAATATCCACATCATCAAAATATTTTAAACTATTGTTTTTTAATGTTTTTTAAAGTTGGCACGAAAAGTGCAAGGTACTGTTCTAGGTGGGCAATATAAAAATAAAAAGATCTGCCATATAAAAAATAAATTGAGAGTTTTAAAAGAGTAGGATAATTCAAAATGGAAAATATTTCCTATGTGGGTCTATCACATCAAACGGCATTAAAAAAACAACTAGATGTTACTGCCAACAATATCGCTAACATGTCTACACCAGGTTTTAAAGGTCAAGAAGTACTATTCAATGAATACCTTATTACTCCAAACAATGACCAAAAAGATGAACTTTCAATGGTTATGGACTACGCAACTTTCCGAGATACCCAGCAAGGAACACTACAACAAACAGGAAACCCGCTTGATATTGCTTTACAAGGTGATGGTTATTTCGTAATTGAAACTGATGAAGATGACAATTATACCAGAGCAGGTAATTTCTCATTAAATAATGAAGGTGAAGTCGTCACCCAAACAGGTCGTATAGTAAAATCATCTGATGGTGGAGCTATTATTATCCCTGCTGGAGATACAAATATTAGCATAGATAAAAAAGGATTTGTTTCAACCAGAGAAAGCGGTGCTATCGGGCAGTTAAAAGTAGTTCGTTTTGATAGCGAGCAAGAATTACTTTTAATGGGTAATGGACTTTATGCGTCAAAAACCCAAGAGCCATTAGATGCTGATGAAACACAAGTTATACAAAATATGTTAGAAGGCTCAAACATACAACCAATAACAGAAATGAATAGCATGATTGAAGTGTTGCGTTCATATCAATCTGTACAAAATATGTTGCAAAAAGATCATGAACGTCAAAGAAGCACTATTTCAAGGCTAACCAGAGTTAACTAATAACAAAAAAATAAACTACACAAAGTAAGGAGAGAGAAATGTCATTAACACTAGATATAGGCGCAACTGGAATGCTAGCACAACAACTTAATGTTGATGTTATCTCCAATAATATTGCGAACATGACGACCACTGGCTACAAAAAACAACGGGCAGAATTTCAAGACCTATTATATCAAACAAAAATTCGTCCAGGTTCTACATCTTCTGATTCAGGCACAACTGTTCCTGCTGGTATTCAACTAGGGCTTGGGGTAAGAGCAGGATCTGTATACAGGGTTAGCGAACAAGGAGCATTAAGCGTAACTGGTAATGAATTTGACTTAGCTATAGTCGGCGAAGGATATTTTCAAGTAAGCCTACCCTCTGGGGAAGATGCTTATACTCGTGATGGTTCATTCCAAATGAATGAAAATGGCGAATTAGTAACCTCTGAAGGGTATCCACTAACATCTGGCATCACAATACCAAGCGATGCAATTGATGTCACAATTAATAATAGTGGTGAAGTTTTGGTCAAAATTGAAGGGCAAGTTAACTTAAGTAATGTCGGTCAAATCCAAACTGCATTATTCCAAAATGTTGCTGGTCTTGAAGCATTAGGAGATAACTTATTCTTAGAAACTGAAGCCTCAGGTGCCGCCACAGCTGGTAATCCAAACTCAGTAGGTTTTGGACGAATTGAACAAGGAGCATTAGAATCTTCAAATGTTAATGTAGTGCAAGAAATCACTTCGCTTATTCAAGCACAAAGAGCCTATGAAATGAACTCTAAAGTAATTCAAACTGGCGATGAAATGATGAGTACAGTAAATCAACTTAGGTAATAACAAAAACAACTATAGTAAAAAGGTGAATTAAAATGAAAAACGGCATCTTAAAAATATTATATATGATTTTAACAATACTATGTTGCTCTGTAATGGTGGTAACAGTTGCATCTGCGGAGCGTATTTCGGTAGCTCATGAAATTATCCTTAACGGTGATAATCTAAGCCTAGGAGATGTGTTCCCAGAAGTAACAGAACATGCAGAACATATACTTGCACCTGCACCAACTGCTGGTCAAACAATGGTATTAACTGCCGTTGATTTGCAACGTATTGCCAATGCCTTTGACCTAGAGTGGAGTCCACAGAATAGGTTTGATCGTAGCATTGTTAGACGCAATATATCTTATATTTCCAAAGATGATATCAGTAAAACTATAAACCAAGCCCTAACTAAGAAAATGCATGGTCAGAAGTATGAAGTTGAGCTATTAAGTAACAATAAAAAAATTACGCTTCCAGACAGTGAAAAACCAGAAATCATTGTAAAAAACTTAAATTTCAACAACAAAACCAGAGCTCTAAAAGCTGAAATTAGCCTAAAGACTTTGAATAACGAAACAACAGTTAACTTAACAGGGCATGCTTATCAAATTACAAAAGTTCCAGTTTTAAGCACTCGTCTTCGCAAAGGGGACATTATTGAGGAAGCTGATATTGAAATAATCTCGATGCGTCTAGCTGATGTTTCTCCGAATACAATTCTAGATGAAACAAAAATAATTGGTCAAACACCACGCCGATATATTGATGCTATGCACACTATACAGCCAAATGACGTACGCCAACCACTTGCTATTAAGAAAGGTGAACGTGTAACTCTATCCATAAAAAATGATATATTGAATATCTCGACAATTGGTAAAGCACTAAATAGCGGAGCAAAAGGTGAGATAATCCGTGTAATGAATATAAGCTCAAACCGCATAATTGAAGGTGAAATAACAGGGCCTCAACAAGTAAAAATTACTGGCAGTTACGTAAGTAGCCTATAACAAAACAATAAAGGAGCATTAAAATGAAAAATAGCATAACAAATAAAATAGCTAGCATTGCTTTAATAACTATCATAGCAACAAGCGTTACTGGCTGTAGCTCTAATATGGAACGACTAGCAAATATTGGAAAAACTCCTACTCTTAACCCAATTGAGAACCCAAAAGAAATGTCAGGGTACAAGCCAGTTAGCCTACCTATGCCAGAAATGAAAGAGGGTAAAAAACAAGCTAATTCATTATGGCTGTCTGGAAAGCAAGCCTTTTTCAAAGATCAAAGAGCCAATCAAATAGGTGATATCCTAACAATTATGATTGATATTGATGATAAAGCAGAGCTAGAAAATGAAACAACACGTACACGTAACAATGCCGAAAATGCAGGAGTACCTAACTTATTAGGAATTGCAGAAACCCAATTATCAAAAGTTCTACCAGATGCAATTGACCCCGCAAATCTTGCCAGTGCAACAAGCAATAGCAATTCTACAGGCACAGGTAAAATTGAAAGAGATGAAAAAATTGAGCTTAAAATTGCAGCGATGATTTCAGAAATTCTGCCAAATGGAAACTTTGTCATCTATGGCAGACAAGAAGTTAATGTGAATTTTGAAGTTAGAGAACTAAAAATCGCAGGTGTTATTCGTCCAGAAGACATTGCAACAGATAACTCAATTGGCTATGAAAAAATTGCCGAGGCTCGTATATCTTACGGCGGACGAGGTCATATCACAGATGTACAACAACCAAGATACGGACAACAAGCATTCGATATATTATTCCCATTCTAGGAAAATAATTACAAGCTAATTTTAAGGAGAAACCTTGACTATGGAGTAGAATACTCCACCCCTCCTACCTATTAATCATTACTAAATCTAGTAATTCAAAATAATCTAATTCTCTTGGGACTCTCTCCCATAAAACTCAACTAGGCTGGTTTTACAATTTGTAATTCCAGCCTCTTTTTTCACATTTTTATTTACAAAGAAAATAATTTATGGTAAAGGTTACCTATTATGAACAAACCAGACAAAAAATTATTCGATGCAATTCGTGAAAAAGATATGCCTATGCTATTAGAGGCATATAATGATGGTGCTGACCTTACAGCCCGTAATGAAATGAATAATACACCATTAATGATGGCATCTGTGTATGGATTTATGGATGGAATATTATTTTTAATTGATAAGAACGTAGACATAAATGCAAAAAATCTTAATAATAACCATGCACTAATTATAGCAGCTTCTCTTGCCCATGCTCATAAGAAATTATGTGTAGAGCCACTGTTAAAACATGGTGCTGATCACAGCATAGAAAATAATGATGGTCTCACTGCCTTGATACATGCAGTTATGTCTGGCGAACAAGAAACTGTTAAGTGCTTACTCGATTATGGAGCAGACCCAGAATACCGTACAAAAACAGGACTTCGTGCTATTTACAAAACCAATAACCGTACTCAAACTGACAGCATCATAGAAATAAGAGAAATGCTTCAAGATGCTACATCTAAAAAAATACTAAAAGAACAACAACAAGCAAAGCAAGACTTAAAAATTGAACAAACAATTGAGAGACACAAACATCAGGCAAACTTTAGACGCTTTGCCCTTAATCGTGGGCATAAAAGGTAAACAAATAATGGATGAAACAACAACAAAACTTTTTGAGGCTATAAGAGCACATGATGAAAAAATGGTGGAAGAAGCACTTTCTTCTGGTGCAGATATAGAAAGTAGTTTAGGTAATTTTAAACCACTAATGTTCGCTGCCCTTCATTCAGATATAAAAATATTAAACATTCTACTTGAAAATAATGCAGATATTAACGCTACAAATAATAAAGGCGCTAATGCTTTATTATATACAGCCTTTTCTTTAACTCATGAAACTGAGCCATGTATGTCAGCCTTAATAAAACAAGGAATAGATTTAAATGCAGAAGATGATGAAGGTCACACAGTCCTAATGCACAGCACAGAACTACTTCAAGTAGAAAATGTTAAACATCTAATTAATAATGGTGCCGACCCAGAATATATGAATAGTAAAGGTATCACAGCTCTTGATATTATAAATAATCTATCAGACACTGATGCAAAAACAACCATAGCAAGGATACTAGAAACTGCAATTTCAAAGAAACAGCTTGAAGAGAAAAAAATTAAAGCACATCAAACAGTCAAGAGACACAAACACCAAGCAAACTTTAGACGCTTTGCCCTTAATCGTGGGCATAAAAGGTAAAAATGATGGATGAAGCAACCACAAAACTTTTTGATGCTATAAAAACACTTAATGAAGAAATGGCGAAAGAAGCAATATCTTCTGGTGCAAGTATAGAAAGTACCCTAGATAATTTTACACCACTAATGTTGGCTGCTTTTTATGGGGATATTGAAATATTAAATATCTTAATTGAGAATAATGCGAATATTAACGTTACAAATAAAAATGGTCTAAATGCTTTATTCCATGCCAGTATCGGTATAGTAGACCCTGAGGCATGTATCACAGCATTAATAAAACAAGGTATAGATAAAAATATAGAAGATAATAACGGTGAAACAGCTTTAATGTTTGCAATAGACCTACTTAGAATAGACAATATCAAATGTCTAATTGATAATGGTGTTGACCCAGAATACGTTAATAGCAAAGGTATAACAGCTCTTAAATTTGCAGAAAATAATCTATTAGACACTCCTCTAAAAACAACCATAGCAAGGATACTAGAAACTGCAATTTCAAAGAAACAGCTTGAAGAGAAAAAAATTAAAGCACATCAAACAGTCAAAAGAAACAAACATCAGGCAAGCTTTAGACGCTTTGCTATTAATCGCACTAATAAAAGATAGAAAAGCATTATAATCAACCAAAGAAAGTAATAAAATAATGAACCTTAAAAAAACATTCACATCTATCATAAATGAAGCACAAATGGTCAAACGTATTTTAGAAATAAAAATGCAACATGCAACCATGAATCCTGAAGAAGAACAAGCCTATGACGACATTATGAAATCATGGAAATATCAAAAGAATTCGAATGCTTTGACACATACATTAACCGTTCCAACCCATATTGATAAAACAACGGCTTCTAAAGTCATCAAAACAATTAAGTTAGAATTCTCTGACAATGATACATTCGTTATTAAAAATCAAAAAAATGGAGCTACTCCAAAACCGCCACGCCAATAAGAAAAATGGTGACTCCGACAGGAATCGAACCTGTAACCCCCTGCTTAGAAGGCAGGTGCTCTATCCAGTTGAGCTACGGAGCCATGCTTTCCTAATTATATAACAGAAAAATTAAGTTTTGGTAATATAAAATATTATTTTATTAAATTAAACTTCTTCAGGTGGCTCATATTTGAAATTATCTATGTAGTTTCTTGGCTTTATTTGTCTCTTTTTTGATTCTTGCACTGTATAGAGCCAATTCTTTCCCTCCGCAAAAGCAATAGCTGCGGATTTATTCTTAAATGGAATTCGCACTTGATTTAAAGTATCACTAGAACTTACCCAGCCGATTAAATCCTCTGGCACACGGGCGGATTCAAGTTCATATTCTAACAACCAATTTTTATCTTTAGCTCTACCAGATTGCATAACAGATTTTGATGGCTTATAAATTCTTGCTTTCATATTTTTTAACTCCTAATCTACAACTCTATACTATATAACTTAGAATGAAAGTACCATGAGAAAACATAGAACAATAAATATTAAATTTCCAAATAAAAATGGCGATATGTTATCAGGCAAATTAGAAATGCCAATCGATGAAAACCCCATAGCTTTTGGCGTGTTTATGCACTGTTTTACTTGCACAAAAGAGTTCTTCGCTCCAACAAGGGTAAGTAAAGCACTAGCAGATAGGGGCATCGCAATGCTACGTTTTGATTTTGCTGGATTGGGGGCTAGTCAAGGAGACTTCTCCGAGACTACATTTATAACAAATGTAAATGATGTTCTATCAGCGGCCGAGATGTTAAGTAATGATTATGATGCGCCAAGCCTGTTAATTGGGCATAGTATGGGCGGTGCAAATGCACTGGCTGCAACACGCTTTCTACCAGATATTAAAGCCGTTGCAACAATTGGCTCGCCCTCTGACCCTAGGCATGTTTTACGTTATTTTAAAGAGCATGAGAAGCTTTTTGAGCTTAATGGCTTTATAGAGATTATTGTAGCAGGACGGAAATATACATTAAATAAATCATTTATAGAAGACATGAAAAAACAAGATGTTGGACGTGACACCCGTGATTTTTCAGGTGCTGTGTTTGTTTTTCAATCGCCTAATGATGATATGGTCTCATATGATAATGCAAAAAAAATCTACGAACGAGCAACAGAACCAAAATTATTAATAGATATGGACGATGCATCACATATGTTAGATAAAAAGTCAGATGCAGATAAAATCGCTGACATTCTATGCAATTGGATAGAGGCAAACTAAAACTACTTCATTAATTATTATTTAATGATTATGAAATACAATAGTCCATGTATATAAAACTTAGAATGCAGCAAATAAAATGAATTACAAAGAATACATTAAAAATGATTTAAAAATTAACTACATAGGAATTATAGATGCTTTAAATGATGCATTTACAGAACTAGAAAAAAATATGCTGTCCTCTAAACCTGACCACTTAACAGAATATGATCATCAAATAAAGGTACAGTCAGGGCTTAGGAATATAATGCATAATTTACGTGTAAGCCAAACTGATGGATCATTAACATTTGTCCTACCATTCAACCAACTTGACTTTACATTCGGATATCCTGTTTATTCACCTACACCAAGGCTACTTTTAAAGGTTCCCAGCAAACGTACAAGTTCTGCTGAAAATGGTATTATCGAAGTCAAAGCTCTATGTGACAAACAGCTTAGTACTGCAGAATCACCTCTTACAACAAAAGATACCGTTCTAATAGTGCCTAATCAAGAAGGCCCTGAAGAAGATATAAAAGATAGACCCGTCGTACAAAAATCAGCTTACTCATCTGGTGATTATGTAATTTTTGGCCATATAAGTGCAGAGCAGATGCCAGAAGTCTATGACATTATTAGTCATGCATGTTCAGTACCTAAAAATGTCAATGCTTTCGAATATATTGAAGAAAACATTACACTAGAAGAGTTCGCATCTTTAATAACAAAACTACGTGAAAAAGGATTTGGCAACCAATATAAAACGAATGAAGAATATCGAGAGTCTTTAAATGATCTAAGTATCCATGACATAGAATCAAGTGAAACTGCGAAATCTGGTTTTTATCAACGTAACAATGAAAGATTACGTGCCTCATCGGTTTATATCCCAGGAGAAGTCTTATTAGGCTTTCACCCTGAAGAAAAAGTACAAGGTGGTGGTTTTGCCGTTTTATTAGAGCAAAAAGGAAAAATAGGGATTAGACCAGTATCAAAAGAATTCATGCGGAAAAACTACAGACATGAAATAAATGACACTACAGTCACCCCTCCTGCAAAAGTTAACCTTACATTCTCAATAGGGCATGATTTAAGAGATTTTAGCTTTCAATTCTCTGAGTTTTTAGAGCATGTTCATGAAATTAATCAATCAATTTGGAGCATTTCTCTAAAATTTAATAAAAAAACACCAAATAACAAAAATTAGGTTCAGAAGCTATAAACCATTATTTTATATTTTTATTTCAAAATATATTGTATTTGTTCTCCATCATCACCTTTGAACTGTACTTTAACGAGCAAACCACCCGGTGTGTACCATAGGTCACGCTCAAAATCTCCCATGATTTTATAATGTTCGGCTATTACTTCTTGCCCCCTAACAATTATATTCTCCATGCCCATGTTTTTAGGCACAATAGACATCACACGTCCATCTAAAGTATTTAAAACTTTGTTTTGCTTTACTAAAGCATTGTTCCATAGGCTTGCTGGCAGAATATTTCCTTTTTGTATATACCCTTTATTACCATCTGATTTTATAAAGATGGTCATACCTTGTTTAGACATATCTATTCTGTGTTTCTTACCATCATCGTTTGTTTTGCTATGCATATATGTCATAGAACCATTTTCCCATGTTTCTACAGCATCATGATTAAATTTATATGCTGGTATAAATAACATTTTAGTTTTAATTTTCGTTTTGATAGTGATTTTTGTTTTACCACCATCTTTTTCAAAATGCATAGTATGATGACCTATATCTTTACCTTTTCGAACAACAGTAAAGTCCAAAACACCATTGCTTGGAATGGTTGCAGCGGTCGCTACGTTAGAAAACAGCATTAAGAATAGTGCCATAGAAGCATATAGAAGTTTCATTATAAATTTATCCTTTCGTACATTATAAACTAACACCTGTGAATAATTATGGTTTTGGTGGTGTTCCCTTTGGTCTAGTTTGCTGGTTTTTAGATATGTTGCGTTTAGGGTGTTTCACAGGCTTTCTACCATTTAGCACTTCATATACTGCATACATTATAATTGGTGCTGTGCTTTGTACTAACATGTTTACTCCTCTTTCATTTGGGTGCACTCTATCACTCAAATTGAAAGTTGGACGCAAAGCTATACTATCTAAAAAAAATGGGTAGAAAGGAGTATTAAACTGCGTTGACATCTTTGAATATAAAGCATCAAAAGTTTTAGCATAGGGCTTGCCAAGATTTGGTGGGGCTTTCATCCCCATTAAAACAATTGGTATGCTAGAACTATCTAATAGCTCTAATATATTCTCCATAGATCTTGAAGTTTGGGTGAATGGTATACCATGTAAAGCATCATTATACCCAAGTGCAACAACGACAAGAGAAATTTTATTCTTTTGCCTCAAATGCCATGCAAGCCTAGAGTAACCACCAGATGTTGTGCTACCAGCAATACTAGCATTAATAACATTAACGGGATAGCCAAATTGCCTTAATGTATTTTGCAGTATATTAGAGTAGGAATAAGTTACATCTAAGCCATGCCCAGATGTTAAGCTATCGCCAAGCACTAGCATATTTATTCCGCCAGTTCCTTTTTCTGGTTTTTTTTCTTCCTTTTCCACTGTAGTCTGAGCATAGACAGTATTGCTAACTAACGTGGAAATGCTATAAAGAATAAATAAAGTAAAAAAACATATCGCAGTGTTTTTCATTATTTTTAAAATAGGTAAAGGTAAAGTCATGGATAAAGGCACTCAAATTGATAACTCATTCATATATCTACAGGATATACGTTTATCGCTAAGAAGTGAAGTAGAAGATGTAAAAATTTTAAAAGGAATTAATTTTTCTGCTAATAAAGGGGAAACAATTAGTGTTGTAGGCCCATCAGGTGCAGGGAAAACAAGCTTAATGATGCTGCTTGGAGGGCTAGAAAAACCGACTAGCGGTACAATAAGAATCGCAGAAGAAGACCTACAGAGCATGAATGAAGATGATTTAACTTTATTCCGTCAGCAACATATCGGTATTGTTTTTCAGAACTTTCATTTAATACCTACTATGACAGCATTAGAGAATGTTGCTGTACCTTTGGAATTTATGCATGATAAGCAGGCTTTTACCAAAGCAAAACAAGTTTTAGAGCAAGTTGGGCTATCGCATCGTTTTAGTCATTATCCATCACAGTTATCTGGCGGTGAGCAACAAAGGGTCGCTCTAGCAAGAGCCTTTGTTACAGAGCCACATCTATTACTAGCCGATGAGCCTACAGGAAACTTAGATGTAGAAACAGGAAACACAGTAATTGATCTTTTATTCGACCTTGCTAAAGATAAGGGAACGACTCTTATAATGGTGACGCATGATAATGCCTTGGCTAAACGTTGCGACCGCATAGTCAATATCCAAGATGGGATTTTTGTATGATACCTAATGTATTTTTAGTGTTTCGCCTAGCAATGCGAGAGCTTCGCAATAGCTTAAAACACTTTCGTATTTTGTTTATATGCTTAGTGCTAGGAGTAGCATCAGTTGCTATAGTACAGTCGCTGTCTAAAGGAATAACAGATAGCATACGTTATGATGGACGTTATATCTTAGGTGGGGATGTCGCCCTTAGAACTCTATATCAGCCAGTTTCTAAAGCTCAAATGAATTTCTTGCGTACAATAGGCCCTGTATCTGTGACTATGGAGACTAGGGCAATGGCAAGGCGAGTTGATGGCTCTAAATCTATTTTAGTTGATTTAAAAGCTGTTGACCCATTCTATCCATTATATGGCACAACAGATTTTGTTGATGAGAATGATAAGCCTATAATGTTTAAAGGTGATAAAGGAGAGTGGCGGAAAGCAACGCCTCAAGATATAGTCCTACCAGAATCTATTGCTAATTTTGAGGCTGGTAAATCATTATGGGGGGTTGCCGTTGCAGAGGAAATATTACAAAGGCTAGATTTACATATAGGTGATACATTAAAACTTGGAGAACAAAATTTTCGTATTAGAGGAATAATTGACCATGAACCAGATAGACTAGGTTCACCAAAATTTTCGATCTCTCCACGCATAATGATGAGTTATTACACAATTGATGATACTGGTTTAGCAAAGAAGGGTAGCCAACTTTACTATGATCATCGCCTTATTCTGCCCATGGTCAAAAACCTCAAAGATTTGGAGGCAGTCAAAAATAAAATTGTTGCTGCATACCCAAAATCAGACTGGCAAGGTAGAACCTTCTTAGATGCAGCTCCTGGAATGAGAAAAGCTGTAAAGAGGCTTAATGTATTCCTAACACTAATGAGCCTAACATCTCTTTTGATTGGAGGCATTGGAATTGCCAATGCAGTAGCTGCATACCTACAGCGTAAATATAATACTATTGCTTGCTTTAAGTGTGTTGGCGCCAATCATAAATTAATCTTTTGGATATATTTCTTACAAATATTTATTATATCAATACCAGCAATTTTATTAGGCGTTGCTTTAGGGGCTGCAATCCCACAAGCAATAGCCCCCCTACTAACTGATCGCCTTTCTTTAAGTAATAAAATAGGGTTTTATCCAGATATTCTATGCACATCAGCACTATTTGGCTTTCTTATCCTTTCTATGTTTATTATTTGGCCAGTAGCCAAAGCTTGCAAGGTTCGTGTCGCAGAACTGTTTCGTAGTCGTATAACATCAGCCTCGGGCATTCCAGCAATAAAATATATTGTCTCAATTATTATTTTAGTAGAAGCCCTAGGTTTGCTACTCTTCAATGTAATTGATAATCATCGTATTTTACTATATTTCATCATTTTTTCTGTAATATCTTTAGCTGTTTTTGCTATTTTATCCTTTGTAATAAAAAAATTAGCTAAGATTTTTCGTAAGCAAAAAAATCCAGCAATAAGAATGGCTATAGCAAACCTATATAGACCATCTAATACAACAACTGCAGTTTTAATGTCTATGGGCTTTGCTATGGCTGTCATGGTAATGATTGCAATGATTGAAACCAACTTTAAAATGGCTTTACAGCAAGATGTTGAAAAAGATACTCCAGCATTTTATTTCATGGATATACAAGGCTCTGACATTGATGATTTCAAAACAACGATTAATACAAACTCCAACGCATATAACTTAAAATTAACTCCAACTTTGCGTGGTCATGTTATAAAAGCAAAAGGAGAAGATGCAAAAAAATCTGTAGTACGAGAAGAATATAGCTGGGTTGTACGTGGAGATCGTGCCTTTACCTATGTAGAAACACTACCGCCACATAACACAATTATAGAAGGTGAATGGTGGCCTAAAGACTATGAAGGTGAACAATTAGTCTCTATCTCACATGATGTTGCTTTAGCATTGGACTTAAACATAGGTGATACTTTAACAATGCTTATATTAGGCATGGAAGTTACAGCAAAAGTCTCTAGTATTCGGCAAGTACAATGGAATAGCTTTACAATGAACTTTGCTATAATTTTCTCACCAAAAGGTCAATTAGACGGAGCACCCGCAACATATATAGGTACAGTACAAATTGATAAAGAACATGAATTTGCTCTGCAAAATGAACTAGCTAACAAATTCCCTAGCGTCACAAGTATTCGTGTAAGAGAAGTCCTTAATACCGCACAAAAACTAACTGGATTAGTCGGACAAGCCGTCCGCCTAGGAGCATCAGTGACTATTATTATCGCATTACTGGTACTACAAGGCAGTATTTTATCAGGGCAACGACAAAGGCTATATGATGCCGTTATTTTAAAAGTGCTAGGAGTTACAAAATGGCGTTTAGGACAAGTATTCTTAATAGAATATGGCGTTTTATCCCTAGTTGTAATTATAGTTGCAAGCATTCTTGGCTGTGGTTTATCTTATGGTATTTATAGCGTAATTTTAGAAATGCCGTGGAGCTTTAGCTTAGTTGCATTATTAGAAACGGCAATACTATGTGTTATTCTAACTCTATCCATTGGATACTGGAATATCCGCAATGTCCTATCGTATAAAACCGCCAACTTCCTAAGAACAGAGTAAAAACCTATTAAATTAAGTTAATTTTAATCATTTATATGCATAATATCTAAAGAACTAAAAAGTAGGTTTTTTAATGCCTGATGATATATTAGAAAGAAATAGCAACGGCTTAGAGTATTTATCACGTAAAAGTGTAAAAAAAATGCGTGATAGATTTCGTGTAAATATTGATCAACAATTAAAGGAAGTTGTAGATGAAAATACGCCAGAAAGTAAGGTTAAGGCCTTAAGAAAATATCTAATTGTAAAAAAATTAATAAGAGCCCCCTTCTCATTAGAAAAACTAGAAGAAAATGCATTCAAAGATGAAGAACGACTATCTAGTCTAATAAAGCTTTTTGCTAAGCCATTATTTTACCCTGAACAAATAACTAGAATTAAAGAGGCTGCGAACAAAAAATACAAAAAACACGGGCATGGTTTACTAGGAACTAATAACCGTCGTTTATATTTTCCATTAGAAGGTGACAGCGAAACAAGCTTGGTTGAAGAAAAAATAGGTGCATATTTGAATGATAAAGGCTACTTCATTACTGATTATAAGCAAGGATATGCCACTGATATAGAGGGAAAACAGCAATATAAAATTGGCAAACTACTACAAGAAGACTTAGACCTAAGAAAAGAATTTATGCATGATGCTGTTCGTTTAAAGCCAATAAAAAATGATAAAAATACTCCAAACCAGCAATATTTAGTCTTATCAGATTACGTTAATGATATTGCCTATATGTCAACAAGACGTGGTTGGACCTCCTGTACAGCATATAATGATACATACCAAGATATGCCCCCACATGATATCGAAGAAGGAACATTAGTAGGATATCTGGTGAATGATGATGACCCACATATTTTTAACCCTACTGCACGGGTATTATTTAAACCATTCCGCAATAAAAATGGTGACACTATTTATCATGCTAATAAAATATATAGCATAGATGGAACTAACACTAATCTTTTTGAAAAAACTGCACATATTATTGCAGAGAAAATTTCCAGTGATAATGCTGGTATATATGATCGAGCTAAAAATATTTATGCTGATGGCGCACCAAAAAGCAAAATTAGACTAGATGAAAAAAAAGTAAACACCATGAATGCAGAAGAATTTCTTGATGCACTTGATATCAAATACAGAAAAGATATAAATGATAAAATAATAATAGATGGTAATTTAGATATATCAAAACTTGAATTAAAGCGATTACCTGACTTAACAGAAGTCACAGTTAATGGCCATTTTTTCTGCAACCATAATAAATTAACTAGTTTAATAGGCGCACCAACTGATGTTGATGGTTTTTACTGTGATCATAACAACTTAACAAATCTAGAAGGGGCACCAGAAAAAGTAGGTAATTTTCATTGTTATAATAATAATTTGGTTACTTTAGAGGGAGGCCCAAAAGAAGCAAGGAATTTTTATTGTCATGATAACAAATTAACCAATCTAGATGGAGCACCAAAAGGAGTATGTAGCTTTCATTGTTACAATAATAATCTAACTAACCTAATTGGAGTACCAAAAAGTGTAGAGGAATTAGAAAGTGATTTTGGAGATTTTACTTCTTATACAGAAATACCAAATAATCTACTTACAACTAAACAAACAACCTCTAAAAAAGCATTTGATTTTTAAATATTGGCTTTAACTGTCTCTAATTAAAAAGGGGCTGACACCTAATAAAGTTCTTTTAGTAACTTTTTCAAGTCTTCAACCAACTCTTTTGGTGAACCCATATTAAACCTCCATTCACACTCTTTCAAGAATAAATTAAAATTGTTTTTTGGTACTCCATTAAATT
>JAJFGX010000041.1 GCA_021775895.1 Alphaproteobacteria bacterium
CCTATCTTCAGAACAACCTATTGTCTGAGATAACTCTTTTAAATCATCACGTAAATAGCCCGCCTCATCTAAATGATCAATCAGAGCCATGCCAACCATACGGTTTTTAGTATCTAATATCTCCAAAAACATCTGCTCTACTAAATATTCACGTAGATTTTTATCATCAGAGATTCTATTTTCTAAATTAAAATCAGGATTATCAAACTGCATATTACCACCAGAACCAACCGCAGTCATGCTAGAGCCTGCATCAAAATCAGTTAAGTTCTCAGAGGCTGAAGCACTCTTCTCTTCGATACTTTCACCAGTAAATACATTGTCGTAGTCTGTATCTAGACCTGACTCTTTTTCTCGTTCTGCAACCCACTCATCTTTTTCATTAAGCATTCCATTACGTTGCCTATCTTCCAGATTATTTATCTGCTCCGTAATTTGTTGTTTGTTTTCCCAATCCAAAGCAGATTCTGTTTCATTCTCAGGATTAATACGTTCACCATCTGCTTTATCATCACGCTCTAATAATGGGTTTTGGATTAATTCAGCTTCCACGTACTCTTGTAGCTCAATACTAGACATCTGTAACAGCTTAATTGCTTGTTGCAGTTGTGGGGTTATTGTAAGACCCTGAGTTTGCTTAAGATTGAGACGCTGTTGAATTGCCATTGTTTTATATCTCCTACACTGTATAGTGTACATGAATTTTTAGAAAAAATCCTTAACTTATGATTAAAAAAATGCATCAGACTAAAAAATATGGAGATTTTAATTTAACTGGATGGCGTAAGTCACTGCTATCGTATGCAAATAAGACGCCTACAAATTGGCTTGGCCGTCGCCTTTCTTTGCTGTTACGTAAGGCTGTTTTAAAGTCATTACCAGAAATTCAGCACTGTATTGACGCTAAAATTACAGGAATAAATATGCGTGTGCATATAAAAGATAATGTATCTGAACGTAAATTTCTATTTATGCCACAATTTTTTGATCCTTTTGAAAGGCAGTTTATCCACGACAACCTACCAAAAGATGGGGTATTTGTTGATATTGGTGCAAATGCAGGAATATATAGCCTCACTGCTGCCAAGCAATTAGAAAATAATGGTAAGGTTATATCTATTGAGCCTCACCCTAAAATGGCGATGCGTTTATCCTATAATATTTCTTTAAATAATGCAGAGCACAAAATACAAGTTCTTCAATACGCTATAACGGCTGAAAAAGGTGTAATGTCGCTGATGCTTGATGATAGCAATATGGGTGGTAACTCCTTAACTCAAAAACGAGGTGATAACAGTATTGAAGTGAATTGCATACCACTCCATGACTTACTACAGGAACAAGAAATATCTCATATCGATATACTAAAAATAGACATTGAAGGAGCAGAAGATACCGCTCTAATCCCATTTTTCAATAAAACAGAGCCTAGCCTATACCCAAGATTCATTATCATGGAGAATTCAAAAGATCAATGGCAAGAAGACCTTGAGGGAAAACTTTTTAAAGCTGGGTATAGCATTATTCATACCTCAGCTATGAACTGCATCTGGTCTATATAATCACTATACATAAATAATTTTAAATATTACTTGACATTGCTCTTTGTATTATGTTATATATAGCTTGTCAATAAAAATAGGGAGAAGACTATGAGCAGAAACAACGAAGAAGAAAGAAGCATTCCAAATCCATTACATTATTTTGGTCAATTTTGCATGGCTGGTGATGGCCCTATGGTGATAGTACTAAGTTTAATTACGGCTGTGTCTGGTGCAATTAATGTTGGCATGTCAAATGATAGAGATGCTAATGCTGAACGAGACAATCAAGGCACGGCAATGGAAGAAAGTGCAATGTCCCACCATAGAGAGGCTTTTAATGAAATTAAAGCCACGAAAACTGCTCTTGATGAGATAGTAGCAAAAAATGCTATACATACTGAATTAGGCGTTCTTAGTGATGAACAAAAAGAAGAAACGAGAAGATTAGCAACTATTTTCTCAGAACAAGTAAATTCCGCTACATTAGACCTATATCTAAAGGATGTTAACCCTACAGACACAGCTGACGAAAAAGCTGGAGCTGCCATTAGTGAAAACAACTTCAGAGACTTTCATATAGAGCTTGAAGAACTTACTGATGGCTATGAAAGCATTCAGGAAAATATTGGCATGAACACTACAATTTACACACCATCGCTTGATGAGTGCATAGCTAGTAGTGATTTGACCCAATCAGATGAATACTCAGAACGTTACAAAGATATGCAAGAAATCAACAGCTGCATGGCTAGTGAATTTAATCAATATAGCAATGATAATGATAATTCTACTTTAGCTATTCTAACTTTTTTTGGCGGACTTCTGGGAGGGATTGGGTTATTTGGTTTTGGTGGTGAGAAAATGTCCAAACTACCAGAGCGTATTAAATTAAAGCCTAAAAGAAAGACCCACAAGTGGTAACCTAATTAATAAGAGGAAAGAAAAATGAATAATAGTGAAGAAGAAAGAAGCATTCCAAATCCAGCCCATTATCTAGGTAGCCTCCTTATGGCTAGAGATGAATCCGTTGCTGCAACTTTATCTGTATTTTTAGCTCTAGCAACACCATTTGTGGTGCATGACCTTAATGAATACAACCCGCCATTCGACACAGAAGGCACATCTATGGAAGCAAGTGTTATGTCTGACCACAGGCAAGCATTCTCTGACCTTAAAGAAGCAAGAATAATGCTTGATAGTGCAATAGCAACAAATGCTACTTATTCAGATATAGGCTTACTTAGCGAAGCTAAAAAAGAAAGTGTAATGAGACTAGTAGATAATTTTTCTGAACAGGCTAGAGAAGTAACTTTAGACCTATACCTTCAAAATATTGTAACAACAGATACAGCTGATAACAAAGCAGGCGCCGCGATTAGTGAAGTAAATTTCAATTCCTTACATAGTGAGCTTTTAGAGCTAACCGATGGATATGAAAATATTCAAGACAACTTAGGTATTAGTAAAAAAATTGCACCAGAAGTGCTTGATGAATGCATTATAGATACTAAATTTATTCAATCAGGCGAAGAAATAGATCGCTATCAAGACATGACAAACCTAAATAAGTGCATGAATGGAATGGCAAAAGATATACAATTTGATGAGCTTATTAATATCACTACATCTATAGCATCTGCACTGCCTGGTTTTATCTTAGGGTGTTTAGTTTTTGGCATTGGCGGCAGAACACTAGAAAATACGCCGGAACGCATTAAGTTAAAGCCCAAAAGAAAAACTAATAAATGGTAGCTTATAGATACTGGTGCTCTGGACAATAAAATGTTGAACGCCCTGACTGCACTATACGCTCGACAACTCCATTACAATTAGAATCTTGGCACTGCTCCCCTGCTCTTCCATATACCGCGAAGCTATGCTGAAAATATCCCATTTCTCCAGTTGTTTGCACGTAATCTTTAAGAGAACTGCCACCTGCCGCAATTGCCTTATTAAGTACATCTTTAATGATTGGTACTAATATTTCACAATTTTCCATACTTAGATCACATGATTTAGTTTTAGGGTGAATTCTAGCGTAATACAGAGCCTCACAAACATAAATATTCCCTAAGCCTGCAACTATAGTTTGATCTAATAAAGCATTTTTTATCGGTGATTTGCGCTTTTGCAGTGCCTCATATAATACCACGGCATTAAAACTATTTCCTAGCGGTTCAGGCCCTAGCTTAACAAAATGCTGGCACTCACTCATTTCTTTATTTTCCACTGTAAAAACATAACCAAAACGTCTGGCATCATTTAAAAAAACCGCTTGGTTGTTGTTATTGAATAAAATTATATGATCATGCTTTTTTTGTTCTCTATTCTCATCATCAATCACCATACGCCCTGACATTCCCAAATGCCAACATACATTCCAGCCATTATCCATTTCAATTATAATGTACTTCGCTCTGCGATAAACGCTCTCTACTCGCTGTCCTTCCATTACTTCTTTTAAGTTTTCAGGAATTAAAAAACGCAAGTTTGGTCTATTCTGAATAACTTTAGTTATAACTCTACCTTTCAAGGCTGGGGTTAAACCTCTGCATACTGTTTCAACTTCGGGTAATTCTGGCATTTCAAACTTTCTTTATTGTTAAGAATCTTTTATAACCTTTTATATGGATAGAAAACAGAACTATATCAAAAATCTTTTTGCACCAGAAGATAATAATCTTTTGAAAGCACTGGAACGCACGAAGAAAACTACTGAGCCTATTCAGATAAGCCCTACAGATGGCAAATTTTTACAGCTTATAATTAAACTTGGCTCTATTAAAAATATTGTGGAGATTGGCACTCTTGGAGGATACTCAAGCTTGTGGATATCAAAAGCTCTGCCAAATGATGGACATCTTTATACTATTGAGCTTGATGATGAACGCTTTGCTCTGGCTCAAAAAAGTCTAAAAAATATTTCTAACATCACTCAGCTACATGGCAATGCAAAGAAAATACTACCAACACTTGAGGATAAAGCTCCTTTTGATATGATTTTTATTGATGCTGATAAACGTCAATATAACGACTACCTAGATTGGGCAGAGCTACATATACGTAAAGGCGGAATTATAATTGCAGATAATACTTTATTATCAGGTTCTCTTTGGCTGGAAGAAAATGAAGAGCTACCATATCGCATTAAACGTTCAACAGTTGAAATGATGAAGAAGTTTAATGCTAGGCTTGCTGACCCTCAGAAATACTGCGGAACACTTCTACCAACTAAAGACGGCATAACGCTTGCCGTTAAATTATTTTAAGTGTATAAAGAACCTGCCAGATGGTCGGATGGTTGCGGTATTTTATTATACTGAGGAAAGTCCGGGCTCTACGGAAATAAGGTGCTGGGTAATTCCCAGGAGGCGTGAGCTTACGGAAAGTGCAGCAGAAAACAGACCGCCGTACTTGTACGGTAAGGGTGAAAAGGTGCGGTAAGAGCGCACCGTGTAGCTGGCGACAGTTGCAGCATGGTAAACCCCACCTAGAGCAAGACCAAATAGGAACAGCACATGGTGTATTTTCGCATCGTTGTTCGGGTAGGTCGCATGAGGGGCTTGGTAACAAGCCTCCTAGATGAATAACCATCAATTACAGAACTCGGCTTATAGACCGTCTGGCTTTTTTCTTCTTGCATTACCATAGTTAATGGAATTTTAATGCTTTTAATGTACCCTATTACTATAGATTAACAACATATAAAAAGAAGTAGCTATGGTTATAGATAAAACAATTCAGGAGCAAGAGTTTAAATATGGCTGGTGTAAAACAGACCATAAAGATGGAAAAGAAATACGAAAACACTTTAGAAAAGTTGACTATATCAATGATGAGCCTTACGCCTCCAAAACCAAAGCCATGTTAAAACAACTAGGGCTTCCGATGCCAAAACCAGAGGAAGTTTTTCGTGGCACTCACCATGATTTATTATTTTTAGATAGCCATGGAGTTTGCTTGCGTATTGGCCCTACAGATGTTGAAGATTTAATGAATCCAGGAATTCTACAGCCCCTTGGCTGGATTGAAAATAAAGATAACATGATTAAAGTTGCTAAGAAAGATATCCCATTTTCTTTAGTCATATACCAAGGTATTGAGCAATACGATCACTTTTTTGAAAAAAACTTAAGACCAGATATAGAGGGAAACCTAGAAGACTTTCTAAAAAATACAGACCAAAAAACAGGAGATGTCGGTGACAGCAATAATGGAGTCATACGTGTAACTAATAACCACGGTAAAGAAGTTGCTGTACCAATACTGTTAGATTCTGATAATGAGTGGAATAATTCCAGTGAAGAATTAAGAGAGAAAAGAAAAAATATAATAAATGAAGAGAATAAAGCAGACATAAATAAAGCTGAATTAATCCTTCGTACGATTCAAAAAGCATTTAATGATGTTAATGGTTCAGATTTATGGCAGAAAGCTTTCTTAGTACATCAACCATTACGTAATAGATTTTGGAGCGCTTTTAAAGATGTTAAAAGTTTAACCGATGAACCAGATAAAGAACGATTAAATGAATTTTGGGATATGTGTGCCTCTGTAGTTAATAAGCCTAAAAATGTTGTTATGCATAGATGGGTTTCTTACAAAAACGATAATGGTATAAATGTATTTAAAAGAGAAGATATTCATGTTGAAAATCTTGTCCTATATAAGCCATGGACAAAAGAGCTAGATGACATGCGAGTTTTGCCTGCTAAAGCATCTGACAGAGTAAAAAATGCAATTAGCCAAATAAAAACTAAAACTTCTATACTAAGCAAGTTTACATCCAGTATTAAAAGTACGATTAGTAAGGTAAAATTCACTAAAAGTCTTACTAAACCAATAGAAAAAAATAGTTCCAAACTAAGTGAATTTGTAGAAAGAAGTAATGGGATAGGAAACACTGATTTGATGCAATCAATCCGTGATGATGACACAAAACAGTTTGAACAATTAATTAATGCTGGGGCAAGTTTAGATACCAAAAATAAAAATGGGCAAACCGCTTTAATAATAGCATCTGAAAATGGTAGAGAAGAATTTGTTAAGATACTGATAAAAGAAAATGCTGACCTTAATTCTGTGGGTAAACACAACAATACAGCGTTAATGGTAGCTGCTTCAAATGGAGCAATAGAATGTCTAGAATTATTAATTAAAGCGGGGGCTGACTTAGAACTAAAAAATGATAATGGTCAAACAGCTCTAGGACTAGCGGTGATTTCAAACAGAAAAGAAGTTGCTAAGGTGCTTATAAAAGCGGGGGCAGACTACTCGTTTCTAAATAATCAACAAAAAGAAGACTATCTGGATACAATTACAGAAACCATACAGCAAAGACAAAGGAATGAGTTTAAAAAACGAAAAAATCCTGCTCTTGCACATTAGGGTTATACTCGCCTAAGCACTTTCTTTATCTATAGTTTCAACATCTTGACTGATTAAAGGACGAGGGCTTTGCTCTAATGGTTCTATATCTGGCAGTTTATTGCTCTCACCTGTAACACCAAGAGCATCAAATTTGCGTGCTGTCGAGAAAACATTGCGTTCTAGTGAACCTATGGCTTGATTATAGCTATTCATTGCCCCTGATAGACCCTTGCCCACCTTATGCATATGTCCGCCAAAAACTGATAGTCTTTTATAAAGCTCTTTTCCAAGTTCAGAAATCTCACGAGCATTATCTGCAAGTTTTTCTTGCCTCCAACCATAACTAACTGCTTTCAACAAAGAAATTAAAGTCGTCGGAGATGCTGGTAAAACCTTATAATCTATTCCAGCCTCCAGCAAGCTAGGGTCACGCTCTAGTGCTGCACTGTAATAGCTCTCTCCTGGTAGAAACATCACAACAAATTCTGGAGTATTAAATTTCTCCCAATAAGCTTTACTACCAAGCTCCTTCATTCTTGCACGCACATGCACGGCATGCCTATCAAGAGCGGCTATTCTATCAGCCTCAGAAATATCATCTTTTAAAGAATCAAGGTAAGCATCTAATGGGGCTTTTGCATCAATAATAATTGACTGCCCTCCAGGCATTTTTATAATCACATCTGGGCGTAAATCGCCAGCATCACCTTTTACCGTTACTTGCTGTTCATAGTGAATCCCCTCAACTAGCCCTGCCATTTCCAGAGTGCGTTTTAATTGTAGCTCGCCCCATTGACCACGTTGAGATGGAGATCTTAGAGCCTGCACTAAAGATGCTGTTTCACCCCGCAACTTTTCTTGATCTGACTTCATACTTGATAAATATTGTTTTAGCTCGCCATAAGCATTGTGACGTTCTTTTTCCAAAGCACCAATTTTTTGATCCATTTTTTCCAAGTTTTCATTAACTGGCTTGACCAAATCAGAGATTGCTTTTTGACGCTTATCAAGATCATGAATTGAATCATCTTGAGTTTGTTTCAATTTTTCTTTGGCTAAAGCTAGGAAGGTATCATTATTAGCATTTAGAGCTTCTTGGCTCATTGCTTTAAAACTATCACCCATTTGCATGCGTAATTGCTCTGCCATTTCGAGCTTTGTACGCATTTCAATTATTTCTTGACCAGAAATACGTTTGCGAAATGCAAACCATAGAATTGATGCTCCAACACCAGCACCAATAATAAAAACCATTACCAAAATTAATGGCGTTCCTAAAATCATTTTATATACCTATTTCTAATCTACTCAAGTGCTTTGACTATATTTTCAGTCATCTTTTTAGCATCATCAAGTAACATCATTGTCCCATTCTCATAAAACAATGGGTTATCAATCCCTGCATAACCAGAACCTAAAGACCTTTTAACAAATAAAACTGTTTTTGCTTTATCAACATCAAGTACTGGCATTCCATAAATTGGTGATGTCGTATCTGTCTTGGCCGCAGGGTTAGTAATATCATTTGCTCCGATAACATAAACAACATCTGTCATTGCAAAATCTCGATTAATATCTTCAAGTTCAAACACTTCATCATAAGGCACATTAGCCTCTGCCAACAAGACATTCATATGTCCCGGCATACGTCCTGCTACGGGGTGAATTGCATATTTTACATCTACTCCATGTGATTTCAAAACATCTGCCATTTCACGCAATGCATGCTGAGCTTGAGCCACTGCCATACCATAACCTGGAACAATAATAACTTTTGATGAGTTTTTCATGATATATGCTGCATCTTCAGCCGAGCCTAAATTAGCATTCCTATCACCCATATCTTGAGCTGATGCGGCTTGTTCTCCACCAAAGCCACCAAGTATTACATTAAAGAAAGAACGATTCATGCCCTTGCACATTATATATGATAGGATTGCTCCACTTGCTCCAACCAAAGCACCAACAATAATCAATAGGTTATTGTGCAGAGTAAAACCAATTCCAGCCGCTGCCCAGCCAGAGTAGCTATTTAGCATCGATACAATTACTGGCATATCAGCACCACCAATAGGAATAATAATCAGCACACCTAAAACGCAGGCAATAATCACAATAAGCCAAAAGTAAAATGATAGCTGTGTTACACAAAGCATGATAACAAACAACAATAACAAACCAGCAAGAAATGCATTAATCATGTGTTGCATATTAAAAGTAATTGGCTTGCCTGTAACAACTCCTTGCAGCTTTCCCCATGCGATAATCGAACCTGTAAAAGTAATTGCACCAATAACAGCACCCAAAGACATTTCTATTAAACTAGCAAGTTTTATATTACCTACGCTACCAATACCATAGGCATCAGGGCTATAAAAAGCAGCAATTGCCACACAAACAGCCGCCAGTCCAACCAGCGAATGAAAGGCAGCAACTAATTGAGGTAGAGCCGTCATTTCAATTTTCAAAGCAATAGCACTACCTATGCCACCACCTATAAGAACCCCTAGTATAATAAGACCATATGGCGTTACATTAGGAAGCATTATAGTTACCAAAATAGCAAGAACCATGCCGGCAACACCATAAAGGAATCCACGACGAGCCGTTTCAGGGCCTGCAAGTCCACGCAGAGCCATGATAAATAATACAGATGATACAAGATATGCGAGAGGAGTAAAAATTTCCATGTTACCCTACCCTTTCTTTTTAAACATATGAAGCATACGGCGTGTCACAATAAAACCACCGAATATATTAATTGAGGCAAGAATTACCGCAATAAAACCCATAATTTTAGAGAAACTAGTAGCAGATACGACAAGAGCCAACAATGCCCCAACAATAATCACAGATGATAAAGCATTAGTCATTGCCATCAAAGGCGAATGCAAAGCAGGTGTCACCCTCCACACAACATAGTAACCAACGAAACATGCCAAAATAAAAACTGTTAGCCCTGTAATTAAAAAACTATCTCCATTATTAACAACAGGCTCTACAGCATTATGTGCGTTAAAAGCCGCCTGACTAGCAACTGCTGCCAGTTCATTTGCCGCCTCAGCTATTCCCATCAAATCTTTATTAAAGGCCTGTTCTGTTGTCATACCATCACCATTTTCTAGTTATTTAGTGGTTTTCTTTGTTTTAGTTTTAGTCGCTTTTTTAGTTACTTTCTTAGATACTGTTTTCTTCGTAACTTTCTTTACCGTTGCTTTCTTAGCTGGTGTTTTCTTAGCTGGTGTTTTCTTTTTTTCAACAGCCTTAAATAAAGGGTGAGTTACTTTTCCATCTTTAGTCAGGGCTACCCCTTGAATAATTTCATCTGACCAATCAATTACAATGCCTTTTTTCTTTTCATCAATTATCAAATTCATGAAGTTAAGTAAATTCCTTGAAAATAGATCAGAAGCTATTGAAGCCAATCGACTAGGAACATTGCTATGCCCAATAACAAACACCCCGTGTTTTTCAACAACTTTTCCCAATTCTGAAACAGCACAATTGCCACCACGTTCAACCGCCAAATCAACAATAATAGAGCCAGCTTTCATACTTTTCACCATATCTTCAGTGACTAATTCAGGTGCTTCACGCCCAGGGATTAATGCGGTTGTAATTACAATGTCTTGCTTTGCTATCGTTTCTTTAATTAATTCGGCTTGCTCTTTCTGATATGATTTTGACATTTCCTTAGCATAGCCACCAGCTGTTTCAGCCGCTTCAAATTCTTCATTTTCCACCGCTATAAATTTACCACCAAGTGATTCAACTTGTTCTTTTGCCACGGGTCGAACATCCGTCGCTGACACAATAGCACCTAAGCGCTTAGCCGTTGCAACAGCTTGAAGCCCTGCAACCCCTACACCCATAATAAATACTTTAGCTGGCGGAACAGTCCCTGCCGCTGTCATCATTAATGGAAAAGATCCTTTAAAATATTCAGCTGCATCTAGAACTGCTTTATAACCAGTTAGATTTGATTGAGATGATAAAATATCCATAGATTGAGCCCTACTAATGCGAGGCATCAGCTCCATAGCAAAGCCAGTAACTCCAGCTTTTGCCATTTTATCCATCATATCTTTATTGTAATGAGGATCAAGGCTACCAACAATTAAAGCGCCCTTTTTTAAAGACTTAATTGTATTTTCTTTTGGTGTGTTCACGCACAATAAAACATCGGCTGATTTTAGAGCTGTATTTGCAGTTGTAATAACTTTTGCTCCAACAACCTTATAATCTTCATCAGAATAATTGGCTAAAGCTCCAGCGCCTTTTTCTACACTGACACTGCAACCAACAGAGATTAACTTTTTTACGCTTTCAGGAACGCCAGCTACTCTGCATTCACCTTTATCTTGTTCTTTTAAAATAACAATATTCAAAGTCATATCTATTATCCCTATATTATCTACTTATTACTCAAATATTTTATACTCTGTTAAAATGATTGTACAGAGACTAATTTAAGATGTAGGTGACATTTTAACACCAATTGCAATGCGTTCCAATAAAACATCTCTACGAAAACTAAATAAAGCAGCTGGTCTTCCGCCTGTCTTAGTGGAGATTTCTCCAGTTTCTTCAACTAACTTATTATTTTCTAGCATGCGGCGGAAATTTTGCTTGTGGAGTTTATACCCACCAATAGCTTCAATAGTACGTTGCAATTGCAATAAAGTGAAACTATCTGGCATTAATTCAAATATAACTGGACGGTATTTTATTTTACCACGCAGTCTACCAATTGCCGTCGCTAAAATACGCCTATGATCGTATTTCATCATAGAACCAGCAATCAAATTAGCTTCATCTGGAAGCTCTATGTTTTTATCTACAAACACTTCACCAATTAAGCGAGCCTCATATAATAATTCATATCGTTCTAATACTTGTTCATAATCCCATTTGCTTTCATCTTTTGTAAAACAAACTTTTATTCGTTCAATCTGGCTTTTCTTTTCTATCAAACTATCTATAGAATCAGTCCATTTATTTAGTGCTGGTATAATGTTTTCATCTATTATTTTTGGCCTACCCTCTCTCCAGTCTTCCCAAGGAAAAAAGGAGTACCAATCGTCCCATCTAGCCGACTTAGAGATATTATCTTTATCTTGGCGCCACGTTAGAGCAAGATAACCAACAGATACCACACGACTAACATCTTCTCCTTTAATTGCCACCCTGCCTTGGTTGCCAAAAGTATATAGCTGTTCTACGTATTCAGGTTTAAATGGAGTCTGCTCAACAATCCAGTTACGCAAGCCTATTTCTAATGTTTTATGATTTATCGGATCGAAACCACCAGAGGGCAAACTTATTTCTCTCAAGTCACCTGATATAACAAGAACCTCAGGTGTTTTAAACTGATTAACAGATACAATGACACCACTTAATTCTATGCCAATATTACTTGTCTGAACATTCATTTTTGTTTCATACTTTTTTTAAGTTTTCTTAGGATAATATTTCTTTTTAAAGATGATAAATAATCAATAAATAGAATACCATCTAAATGATCAATTTCGTGCTGTAGGCATGTCGCCAATAAATCACTAGCCTCTAACTCTTGCTCTTTACCATGGTAATCAAGATACTGTAGACGAATTGTAGCTGGACGTTCAATATCAGCATACATTTCTGGTACAGATAAGCAGCCTTCTGAATAAACACTCATTTCTTCAGATTCCCAAATAACTTTTGGATTAACAAAGAATAATGGCTTGCCTTCTGGATTTTCTTTGCTCTGCTCAAGGTCTATTACCAATACTCTATTAGATATTCCAATTTGAGGTGCTGCTAGTCCTATACCATTATCATGATACATAGTTTCAATCATATTATCCATTTGCTTACGCAAAGCGTCATCTACAGATGATACGTCCTGTGCAACTTTCTTTAAAATTGGATCTGGTGCTACAAGAATTGGAAAAATAGTCATATTTTTTTACTTTATCTTAAGAATTTCAGAGGTGCAATATGACTAAAGCCTATTTTTTCACTTCTTTTTTATCAGTATCATCAACAGCAACTGTATCAGCAACTATTTTAATGCTTCCTTTTGTTTGCGATGCACCACCAGCTTTACGTGGGGACTGATACGCCATGCCAACATGTTCTGGACAATAAGGCACTCCTTGAGGACTGTCTTTACCACAAAAATAAAAGTCAGCCTCTTGCGGATCACCAATTGGCCACTTACACACTTTCTCGGTTAATTCTAATAAACCAATACCTTTTCCATCATTTTCAGAGGCCTTTTTAGAAGCCGCTTTAACAGCAGATTTTTCAGCTATTTTCTTGATAGTTTGCTTTCGTTCAGCAACAACTTCTTCTGTTGGTTTCGCTGCCTTTACTGGCTTTACTGCTTTTGTTGCCTTTGTAGATTTTTTAGGTTTAGCTTTACCAGATGCTGCACTAGAATCTGCAGGCTTCTTTTTGATTGGCGATGCTCTGCCCGACAAGCCTAAGCGGTGTGCTTTACCAATAACAGCGTTACGAGTAATTCCACCTAATTCTTTTGCAATCTCAGCAGCACTTTTGCCATCCGTCCACATTTCAGTTAATACTTCAACACGTTCATCTGTCCAGCTCATATTATTTAGCAACTTTCTAATTTTGTTTTATAGTAATTTATCTTCTATATTTGTAACATACAAGCATAGTCGTTACTAGCAAAAAAATTACAAGCCAACAGCAACTCGTGCATTCCTCAATGTTTCTGTTGCCACGGCTCTAGCTTGCTCTGCGCCCTTAAGTAAAAGAGCATCAATATTTTTTTTATCACTCATCAATTCCACATATCGTTCTGACGGTTCTTTTAAATGACTTTCTATAGCTTCAAACAACATTTGCTTAGCATCTCCATAGCCCATACCACCTTGTTCAAAACCCGCTCGCATTTCCTGTTTTGCATCATCTGTGCCAAAATGACAAAATAGTTGATAAATTAAACTATCATCAGGATTCTTTGCCTCTTCTGGCAATTTAGAATCAGTCATTATTTTCATTATTAGTTTTCTACGTTTTTTGCTGTCCATAAATAAAGGTATGTGATTATTATAACTTTTACTCATTTTCCTACCGTCAATCCCAGGTAAAAGCTCTGTTTTTTCCTGAACATAGAATTCAGGCAATAAGAAAACCTCGCCAAAGATATGATTGAATGTACCTGCAATATCCCTAGTCATTTCAACATGTTGTACTTGATCCTTGCCAACTGGGATTAAGGTTGATTTAACAGATAAAATATCTGCGGCCATTAAAATTGGATATGTGTATAAACCCATATTTATACCTTTATCCAAATCTTGACCTGTGTTGCCTAGCTCTTTATTTTTATCAATCGCTGCTTTATAAGCATGAGCCCTATTCATTAAGCCTTTTGGTGCAACAGAAGACAATAATGTTGTAATTTCAAATATTTCAGGTACATCAGATTGACGATAAAAAACTGTTTTATCTGGGTCTAAGCCCAAAGCAAGCCATGCTGCTGCTACCTGATAGCTGTATTCTTTTAATTCTTTAGGGTCTCGCAAAATATTCAAAGCATGATAATCTGCAATAAATAAAAATGAATCCTCTGCCTTTTTTGTTAATTCTATAGCTGGACGTATTGCACCTATATAATTTCCAATATGCGGAAGATCTGTAGGCTTTACGCCTGTTAAAACTCTCTGCTTAGAAATATCCATTACTTTAAAACCTTTATGGTCTATTGTTTTTCCCAATAAACCTAACCTAAAATTAATTTATACTTTTTTAATATATAGCTAGCAAATAGCTTGATGTTCGATTGCTTTGTTTTGTTTACTAGTAACTACAAAAAATGCATCATTTTTTACTGTTGAAGAAGAGGACATAGAATTATATTCTGTCTCAGTAAGTTCTACAAACTCCCAAGCACCTTTAGTCGCAAATAACTTGCGTAAAAGTTCATTGTTCATTTTATGTCCCGATTTAATACCATCGTAATGACCTATCATTTGTCCACCACAAAGAGCCATATCGCCAATAGCATCTAATAATTTATGCCTAGAAAACTCTGTGTCATAGCGTAAACCCTCAGGATTCATAATCGTATCACCATCAATAATAATTGCATTTTCTAAAGATCCACCTTTTGCAAGTCCCATTTTTCTCATAGCTTCAACTTCATGTAAAAAACCAAAAGTGCGGGCAGCACTAATTTCTTTATTGTAATCATCATGATCAAACTTGAATTCAGAAGATTGCTTACCTATAGCTTTACTATCAAAATCAATAATAAAATTGAAAGATTGACCTTTTGCAGGGTGCAGAGCCGCTACACAGTCTTTGCTTTCAATCGAAACTGAAGACTTTATACGCAAAAACTTACGAGCTGATGATTGCTCTTCTATTCCAGCCTTTTCTATCAACCCAATAAAAAGAGCAGAGCTTCCGTCCATTATCGGAATCTCTACGCCGTCAACCTCAACAATTGCATTGTCAATGCCTTTAGCATATAAAGCAGATAAAACATGCTCAACAGTGCTAATTGAAACACTACTATCATTAGTCAAAACAGTACACATGCGTGTGTCAGTTACCAAATCCCAACGAGCTGGGATAACATTATCCACACCTGTAACGTCTGTGCGAATAAAAGTAATTCCACTATTCTCTGAAGCAGGCTTTAAAGTAAGTGTCACCATCTCACCAGAATGAACTCCAACACCACTACAAGATGCGTTAGATTTAATAGTTTTTTGTTTTATATATGATGTCATGTGTTTGAAACTCTTTATTTTTTTCTTCCTGACCCTTAATATAACAAAGGTTTCATAGCTATAACAAATCACTCTTTGTTACCTTTTGTTACATTCTTTGTTAGATTGATTAAAAAATTAACTGATTCTATATAAAATTTCGTGTATCCTTATAATTAAGGACGGGATTCATTTGTGATTAAAACAACTAAAATAAAACTTTACATCAAGCTATGCGGAACGTTGTTATCTGCTATGTTGCTTATTGCTGTGTTTTCAAGCAATGTTCAGGCAAAAAATGATTTGCTTAGCGTCCGTGTAGGTGAACATGAAAACTATACCAGAGTTGTCTTTGATTGGAATAAACATGTTAACTACAAAATAAAACGTGGGCATGATTTTATAGATATAATTTTTAAAGCAAAAAACAGCACAAATAATATTTCAAACTTAAAGCTCAAATACCTTAATGGCATAAAGGCTATAAAACATATAAAAAGTACTGACAAGGATACATATATACGTATTTTTCTGCCAAAAAAGATAAAGCATCGAGATTATCGCATAAATAATCTAGTAATATTTGATTTGCATTACCCAGCCAGCTTAAAGCCTGCAAAAAAAATTGCTAAGCCTCTAAAAAAACAGAAAAAAACAAAACAAGTAACAAAAGTTAAACCAAAAACAATTCCAGCATTTAAATCTGTAAAAAAAGAAATAATAGTTAAGCCAAAAACATCTCACTTAACCAATCTGAAGAAGCCAGTAATAGAACCACAAGTTCCCGCAGTAAAGGTGAAAACTGTTGAGCAACAGCAATTGCCGTTAGGCTATACAACTATTACATTATCAACAATTAAGCCAGCATCTTTAGCAGTATTTGAGCGTTTTGGATCTTTATGGTTAGTAGTTGATACGAGTTTCGCTAGCATTATCCCTGTAGTTGCAGGAGGTTTTTCTTCAAAACTTGGTAAAGCAGAACAAGTTGAAATAGACGGTGGCGTAGCATACAGATTTAACATGCCAAAACATGCGGAGTTAGATAGCATACGCTTTAATAATTTATCATGGATTATCTCATTAAAATCAGCTCAGAAAAAAACTAATCCTATTACTGCAGGGCAATTACGTAGGATTACTCGTCCAAATAAAAAACCAACTGCTGAAATTTTCTTGCCGAGTATTGAAAAAATATTAACGCTTCATGATAGTAAAACTAAAGATGACCTTTATATTATAACCTCAAAAGCCGCAGAATCCAGAGTTTCTTTAGATTTAAGGTATCCAGACTTTGCTATTCTACCCGCATATCAAGGCATTGTTATCAAGCCATTTAGCGATACACTATCAATAAAAAACAAAAAAAATAAAATTATAATTAGCGAACCTAGTGGTTTAATTATTACCGAAGATATAGCAGAGCTACCTGCCGCTAACATAGGTGAAAGTGCAGAAGAACATATTAAACATACAGACGCCGGTCAAGATATAAGCAGGTTATTCGATTTTTATGGCTGGTATCGTGGAGGCATTGAATCACTTAGAGAGAACCAAAGAAAAATAGAAAGTAAAATTTCTGATGCTAAAAGTGATGAAGAGCTTGCCTCTATATATTTAGAAATGGCTCTATTATATTTTGCAAATGGTTATGGCTCTGAAGCATTGGGTGCATTGAGAGCTGCCTCAATGGAAAACCCAGACTTAGTTAAAAACCCAGGTTTTTTAGCGGTAAAAGGTGGTGCTGAAGCTATGGCAGGTTTCCCACATAGAGCGATTGAGGATTTATCAGTTAAAGGACTTAAAAATCACCCCGAAGCTAAAATATGGAGAGGTTACGCCGCCGCATCCTCTGAGCAATGGAGATTGGCTGGCAAGCTATTCCCTAAAACCAATGATATTATTTCTAGATACCCAGCCCACCTAGCTATCCCCTTTACACTTTATATGGCTGAATCTGCATTGCGTTTAGGTGATACTGTACAAGCACATAAATTACTAGATACCATTCAGAACATAAAAGATGATTTAAAACCAGAGCAAAAATCAGCACAAAAATACCTACAAGGTGAGCTATATCGTCAAGAAGGTGAAACTGTTAAAGCCTTAAAAAGCTGGTATCCAATATCTAAAGGCAGAGATAGGCTGTACTACGTGAAATCAAGTCTAGCAACTGTGGACTTACTAAGAAAAATTAACCGCCTATCGGATGAAGATGCTCAGGACAGACTTGAAACTTTAAGATATGTTTGGCGTGGTGATGGCTTGGAAATACAAACATTGCATAGCATAGCACGCCTGCACCTAGAGAAAAAAGAATACATAAAGGGATTAGATGAAATGCGGCGAGCTGTAGCATTATCAGAGGAAATACTACAAGATAGCTCAATCTTAATGGCAGACATGAATAATATATTTAATAATTTATTTGTATTAGGCGAAGCAAATCAAATGGAACCTTTTGAAGCTGTCTCTATTTACAATAGTTTTAAGGAGTTAATGCCATCTGGAAATGACAGTATAGTTGCAGAACAAAACTATGCCGAATATTTGATTCAAATGGATTTACTTGAAGATGCAACAAAGATATTAGAAAAACAGATAAAAAGTAATGTGATTGAACCTGAAAAAGTGGCCGAGCTTGGTGCTAGACTGGCTGCTTTATATCTATTAGATGGACAGTATCAAAAAGGACTATCCGTTTTACAACGAACAGAACGTAAAGGTTTAAGCTCAGATATAATCAACAAACGCAATTTATTGCAGGCACAGGTCCTATCTAATCTTGGCTTAAAAAATCAAGCTATTACAACACTTAAAAATATGTCATCAGTTATATCACAGAAACTGAAAGCTGATATTTATTGGAAACATAACGATTGGGACGCTGCCGCTAAGACATTAACCAAAATATTACCTCCAGTAAATAAAACTGAATTCACACAAAACACTAATAATAGTGAATTGGTCTTAAAAACAGCTGTCGCATATAAACTGGCTGGTGATAGTAAAAAGCTACAAAGCCTTAGAAAAAAATATATTAATGTTATGGAGAACACACCAAGTGGCGCATCTTTTGCCGTAGTTACACGAGATACTAAAATAGAATTATCTTTGAAAGACAGACAAAACGTTCTTAATTTAGTAGCAGAAGTTGATTTGTTTAAAGATTTTATCAGCGATTATAAAACAAACAAATAAATAACATTAAACTTCAGTGAATTCAATTTTTATACTTGACCTTTACAGAGGGTTCTATAGATATAATTAATATATTTTTAGAAAGATTATAAATTATGCCCGATAAAACAACTGAAGTATTAACTCGTGCAGTCGATGCAGCACAGCTTGCAGGCACTCAAGTTGCACAAGACATGTCTATATGGGGCTTGTTTATGCAAGCTGACGTTATAGTTAAATCCATTATCTTACTTTTAATAATGGCCTCGTTTTGGAGCTGGGTAATAATCTTTGATAAACGCTCAACTTTAAAAAGAATGGCAAAACATGCCAATAAATTTGAAGGCTCTTTTTGGTCTGGTGAGGCTTTAGAAAGCCTTTATAAACGTACTCAAGGTCACGCAATCGACCCTATGGCTCGTACGTTTTGTGCAGGAATGAATGAATGGAAGCTAACTATTGATAGCACTGGTGGGCGTAAAGAATCTTTAGGTGCAAGCTTACAACAACGTATAGATCGTGCAATGGCAACCACAATTAATCGTGAATTAAATACTTTAGAGCGATATATGACATTCTTGGCGACTGTTGGCTCAACTGCACCATTCATTGGATTGCTTGGGACTGTATGGGGAATTATGAACAGTTTTTCAGCTATTGCAGGCTCTCAAAACACTAGTCTGGCTGTTGTTGCACCAGGGATTGCAGAGGCTTTGTTTGCAACCGCTCTAGGGCTAGTCGCTGCCATACCTGCTGTAGTCTCTTATAATAAATTCTCTACTGACCTTGGACGTTATGCTGATCGTTTAGATGCTTTTTCATCAGAATTTAGCTCTATTTTAAGTAGACACTTAGAACAGCAAGAAAACACACAACAAGCAGCTTAAAATACATAAAACATTATAGAAAAAATATGACACTTGACAATAGAATCTTTTTGCTATAATTTTTTTATAAATCAAATTTATGATTGGAATACTGTTTATTTTGTATGGTTCTAAAATGCATAGAGCATTTCGCACTTACAACAACTTTTATAAGGAGAAAAATTATGGATAAAAACTGGTTTAGAAAAGCAGCCGATGAGCTAACTAAAAAAGGTAAAGAAGCTTTAAAAGATACTGTTAATTCTGGAATGGATGAAGTTAAAAAAAATTTCCCACCAGAAGCTATTGAACAAGTAGCAAACAGCGTTTATGGAATATTAGACAATCCAGAAATAGCTAATAAAATAAGCGAAGCTGTACGTTCTATTGATGGTGACAAAATTGGTAGTGCTTTGGAAAAAGTTACAGTTCCACTTACTACAGAGGAAAACTCTATACAGCTTGCTCGCATTCTAAAGCAATTGAATGAAACAGGTCAGTTGGATAGCATGATGGACAGCCTTAATAACCGCATGGATACATTAAGCGGCCCTCAGCAATTTGCTATTAAATACTTAACATCAGGTTTAGAGCCTATTTTAAAAGATGTTGGTTCTGTTTCAGAAGAAGAGTTAGCTGTTGAAATTCGTGAGAGCTTCTCAAACCTACCTACCAATGATTTAACAGATATGATTGAAGGCTTAAGCCGTAATATCACACCAGAAACCATTGGTATGCTTACAAACAGAGTTTTAGATACACTTCCAGCACCTAAAACACTAGCAAATACATTTTCTGACATTTTAGAAGTTGGACTTAAACGTGCTGAAAATGCTTTAGCTGATGAGCCAAAACCAACTACAGGTAGTTTGACAGAGGAAATCAGTAAAGTTATTGATGTAAACCTACAAAAAGATGCAAATGCTAAAACACAGTTTGATGCTACACCTGTTAAACCAACTAAACGCCCTAAAAAAGGTGGTAAATTTGGTAACGGAAATGGTGCATAATTAGTACCAGAAAATATTAAGACTAAAAATGCAGGTAACATATACATATATTTTGTATCATGTTGCCTGTTTTTTTATTATATTAATCTGTTTTTGTTTTAACCTTGATAAGGAATCGTTTTGATTAAAAAAATACACAGAAGTATTATAACCCTAGTGATTTTTTTTGCTCTATTTACGTGGATAATTCCAAGTAATGCTAAGAGCAACCCTCTTTCTTCTATATTAGATAATATTAATTTTAGAAAAGATGATGCTGTCGTAACACCTACCAATGAACCAAGCGAAAACGAAACAGTTTCTATTAAAAAGCCAACCCATAAACCAAAAGGCTTGAAAACCGTAGTTATTAAAAAAGAGTTTGATTTTCCTAAGGTGCTTAATGTATCTCCGAATAAAAAACCTTTACCATTACTGCAGAACACACGACTTAGCCTTAAAAATAGACAGCTATACAAAGAAATATTTGCTTTGCAAAAAAAGGGGCAGTGGCGTAATGCAGATGTAAAAATTCAAGAATTAAGCGACATGCGTCTTTTAGGTTATATAGCCTATGATAGATATAAACACCCTAAATATAACAGCAGCGAAACAGAGCTACGTGATTGGATTAGTGTCTATGGTGATTATGCCATTTCATATGAAGTATACAAGCTAGCTAAGCATAAATTTGCTACTTATTTTAAAAGACCTAAGAAACAGAAGACATTTTCTCATAAAGTTGTGTTACAAAGTGGCACTAAAATAAAGCCTTACACTTCAAGAAAAAGATATAGTAAAGCTAATTATAAAGCTGCACAAAAATTAAAACGTCAGATTTCTAATGATTTATCTCGTGATGCTCCAACTAGAGCGTTGAAACGATTGAATGATAATGAAAATGCAAAATATTTGGATAATATCGATCATGATATTATCTTAGCAGATATTGCGGCGGCATATTTTTATTTATATTTATTCGATAAAGCAAAACCTTTGGCACTGCAGGCAGCTAATCGTTCTGGAGCATATGCCCCTTTAGCAGGCTGGATTGCTGGTCTCTGCAATTGGCGAGAGCGTAATTATAAAGATGCAGGTCATTATTTTGAGGTAGCCGCCAAAGCTAAGCGTAATTCTAATTGGATGCGCTCAGCAGCATCATATTGGGCTGCAAGGTCGTATATGCGTAATGCGAATCCAAACAAAGGAGTTTATTGGCTAAAGAATGCTAGTCGTTACCCAAGAAGTTTTTATGGTTTAATTGCAATGCAGTCAATGGGTATGCAACAACATTCATATGATTGGTCTAACCCTCAAGAGGAAGATGAATCTCATATTAATGCAATATTAAAGACAGATAATGGGTATCGCAGTGTTGCACTGTTAGATGTTGAACAAATTCATATGGCGATGAAAGAATTGAGGCGTATTAATTTAAATCCTAAAGATGCAAAATTAAAAGAGGCTTTATTTATCCTAGCTAATCGTTACAACATGCCAGGAATAGCCATGCAGCTTGCAAGTACGGTTAAACGCCCTAATGGTAAATTATATGATACTGCTCTATACCCATCTTCCCCTTGGTCTCCTAATGATGGGTTTACCGTGTCCCCTGCACTCGTCCATGCTTTTATTAGACAAGAATCTCGCTTTAATCCATATGTAACTAGCAGGTCTGGTGCGGCAGGTTTAATGCAATTAATGCCTACAACGGCAAGCTATCTAGCCAAAGAGTCTAAGTCACATTTCAAAAATAAAAATGGTCGTGAAGAATTACTAGACCCAGTTTTAAACATGACGCTTGGGCAAAAATACCTAGACTACCTTCTAAAACATTCAGTAGTTGATAATAATTTGTTTCAATTGGCGGCCGCATATAATGCAGGGCCGGGGCGACTATCCCGTTGGAAGAATAAAATGGCAAAAGAACAAAATATTGATGATGATCCTTTATTGTTTATAGAGATGCTCTCCGCCGCAGAAACCAGAGGGTTTATCGAACATGTTCTAGCCAATTATTGGATTTACAACTTACGTTTTCATGGCAACACCCCCAAATCTTTGAGAGATGTTGCATCTGGTAAATGGCCGATATATACTAACGACAAGTATATAGAATTAGCCGATCGTTAGTCTGTTTAAATATGGGGTCGTAGCTCAATTGGTAGAGCGTTTGCATGGCATGCAAAAGGTCGTCGGTTCGATTCCGTCCGACTCCACCATTTAAATCAAACGGTATTATAGCCTTGAATACAATAAAACATAAAGGCAACATTCAAATAACTATTCACAATAGAATAAAAGCAATCCATACTACTGATACTTTTGTTTTCAGCGTTTACTTTATAAGGTTTTTCTGTTCTACTATATTTCAATTTCATAATTCTGAGCATTGTTAATGAAACTGCAACATTTAAATATAAAAAAATTTAGGCATATGTATGATTTAAATTTTGAATTTGGTGACGTTTTTACAGTCATATCTGGACTTAATGGTTGTGGTAAAACTACTTTTCTAGGATTAGCTTCTCACCCATTTGGTATGAAAGGGTATTCCAGTAAATTCAATGAAGTCTTCCAGTTTTGTCCAGAAAACGAAAAAGACTCTAATGACTACGAATACTCTATAAGTGTACTTGATGCAAACCAAGAAATAATTACTAAAAACTGCACTAGCAGATCAACCACCGAAAAAGGAAAGCCTCGTTTTAGAATAGATGTAGGAACAAGAACAAAAGACAAAGGAAAAATAATACACCCTGTAATCTACTTAGGTTTAAAAAGATTTGTTCCTCTTGCAAATTTGCCTTCTTCATCAATAAAAATTAGTTGCACAAAAGGTTTTTCACAAAATGATGGCCTAGAGTACTCAAAATTCATTAAAAATATATTTTCTATTACAGATGGATCTAACATTGAAACAGAAAACATAAAAACAACACAAAAAAACTTTATTGGCATGAAAACAAAAGATTATTCAGCCTTTGGCATCTCTGCTGGCCAAGACAATATCGGCCAAATTATGAGTTCTCTATTATCTTTTAGTAATTTAAAAAAGAAATTAGCCTCAATGTATTCGGGTGGAATTCTTATTATAGATGAAATTGATGGAACTTTATTCCCGTCTGCTCAAGTAAATCTAATAAAAGAGCTATACAAGTATGCAAAAAAGCTTGAACTTCAAATAATTTTTACAACCCACTCTCTAGATATTATTAGTGAAGTTTTAAATAACTACAAAGATGCATCACAAGTATACTTTCTAGAAACTATGGCAGGAAAAGTTGAACAACATAAAAATCCTAATATTAAACTAATAGAAAATAAAGTTAATCGATTAATAGATAAAGATACAACAAAAAAATTAGTTATAAATGTTTTAGTTGAGGATGAAATGGCCAAGCTATTTCTTGAAAAGTTACTTATTAAAAACAAAACTTTAAAACAAAGTTTTTCATTTAAAATACACCTTACTAGCGGTGACGGATTAATAAAAAAAATAGCTGAGCTTCACAAAGTTTTTAGAAACTTTATTTTCGTTGTGGATGGAGATATAAAAATAAAGGCTAAAAACATAGTCTCGTTACCAGGAAAAAAAGCTCCAGAATCTGTTTTATATAATTTTCTATATAAACTAGAAGAAGATGATGCTTTTTGGAAAAATGACAAAACTAACTTTACTAAAGCCGTTTGCTTTAATGGGTTTATCGACCTAAAAACAGAAAAAGATCATAAAAAATGGCTGAAACACCTAAAAAAACACTTTAGAGACTCTAAATCTTATACTTTTAATACCTTTATAAGAGACTTGGTTTATGGTTTTTGTGAAAAAAATCCAGATGCATATAGTATCTTTATTAAATCATTTACAGAGGCTTGCAATAAAATACTATAAACTTATTTTCCATTTAGTTTAGTCGAATGCCTAATCATTTCTTTCTTATAAGTTTTCTTGTTTTATTTATCTGTAAAAGGTATAGTCGCTTTAGGTAAGCGATAGTTTTCGCTTGCTCGGGGCTTCAAACCTCTCTTGTGCGACCAAAAGCCAGTTCTTCTCGAAAGTATCGTTAACTAGTGATTGCTTTTTAACCAATTAAGAAAGTGGTCAAAGTTTGGGTAAATACTAAGAGCAGGTGTGGCTTGTTGCTTTTCTTTCATATAAACATCGTCCATGAAACCACCATTACCAATTAATATAGGTAGACAATCAGACGCATAGGCACATTCGGTGTCTTGTTTTGTATCGCCCACAAGCCAAACAGCATCTTCTTTTGGGTTGATACCCGTACCTTCAAGTGCCTTTGCAATAGGTGCTGGATGTGGTTTGTTGTGTTCAGCATCTCCATTACCTAGTATTTTGTGGAATGATATATTTGGAAATAGATACGCCACCTCCTTTTCAAGCAGGATTTTTTCTTTATTGCTTACAATACAAAGCAATACATTTATATTTGATAAGTAATGTAACATTTCTTCAGCACCATTTGGTGCCTCTAACACATCAAAATCGTTTGTGTAGTTTTTTAGATATAACTCGTAAGCCTCTTTAGTCTGCTTTTCAAAAAAAATTGGAAAATTTTCTTTTAAAGATTTTGTTGTATCACGTTTTTCTACTTTAATTGTTTTCCAATCAGGTAGACCATAGTGGTTAAGTGTTTTTTCTAAAGCAGAAACAACAAGAGGACGTGTATTAGCAAGTGTTCCGTCCCAATCGAAAAGAACAGCCTTTGGTTTCTGTGTTAAATCTACGCTCATTGGGTAGCTTAAGCAGGTTGCTTTACTTTTCTAAGGTAGGGCTTAATCGTTTCCCAGCCTTCTGAGTAAATACTTTTTGCATCTTCATTGCTAACTGAAGGAATAATGATTACATCTTCACCAAAGTTCCAATTTACTGGAGTGGCAACTTTGTGCTTTGCCGTAAGCTGCATAGAATCTATTACCCTTAAAATTTCATCAAAGTTACGACCAGTAGTCATCGGATATGAAATCATCAATTTGATATTTTTATCAGGCCCAATAACAAAAACAGAGCGAACTGTAGCATTAGTCATTGCGGTGCGTTCTCCCACATCTCCAGTTTCATCTACTTGAAACATTCCGTAAAGCTTAGCTACATTTAAGTCTGTATCCGCAATCACAGGATAACTAACCTTACAATCACTGACTTCTTCAACATCTTTAAGCCAAGCATTGTGTTCTTCCAAAGTATCTATACTTAAGCCGATAACTTTAACATTACGTTTTTCAAATTCTGGCTGTATTTTAGCCAAATAGCCTAGCTCAGTTGTACAAACTGGCGTGAAATCCTTCGGGTGAGAAAAAAGAACAACCCAGTCATTCCCCATCCACTCATATAAATCAATATGACCTTTGGTCGTTTCAGCTTTAAAATTAGGTGCTTGATCATTAATACGTAATACCATGTTTATCTCCTTTAAAAATTTCTATGCGATAAGTCTATATTTCTTATTTAATAGTAAATATTTCTCAATTATCCACAAGCATTAATATAAATAGAGGACTAGAATTTCTACAAGGCATCTATTATTATATAATAAGGGAGTTCTTATATAATGATAATGCTTTGTTGGCTATATTGTGTGCCATTTTCAATTTTCTTATACTATGCGAGTGCTCCGCTGACCATTATGCTGGCTTGTTTTATTCTCAAACGAGGCATTTGCCGTGGATTGCTCTGGCAGAGATATTTAGCTTTAGGATTAATAACCGTCTCAATCGCTAAAATCTTTCTGAGTGATTTACAGTCCATTATTAACAATAGTTTTATACTAAGCGGCATAAACTATATTCTTCTAATAATATCTATGGCTATCATTTATATGCTATATAGACGCTTTGGCAGTGACTATAAAGCAATAGAGATTAATAAAAAAAATGACCGTGAGCTTCGCATATGGGCAAACACATCAATGATTACGACAATTATACTCATATGTTGGGAGCTTGTTCCTTGGCTTGGCTATTTAACCATTGGTAAAGCACCTGAAATATTCACTCTAATAAACTGGCGTATTATTGCTGCGTTTAACTTTGTAACTTTATTAGTTGGCTTCTGGCAATCTGAAGAACATTATTCATACTACAATAAATCACACAAAGGCAAACGCCATGGTGCCGGCAAGACATGGCTACCTAGTGATACTCTGTGGCTGGTCTTACCATTATACTTAATTGCCGTCGCTTTTGGCATTATGGGCGATGATATATTGCAATAAATCTATTTATGGCGTACACATATTAGTATGTCTACAAAAACACAGAAAAAATCAGATAAGCCTGAGGTAACTCCTATGATGGCTCAGTTTATGGAGATAAAGGAAGCTAATCCTGATTATATCTTATTTTATCGTATGGGCGATTTCTACGAAATGTTCCTTGATGATGCTATCATAGCTTCAAAAGTATTAAACATTACATTAACTAAGCGAGGTCGCCATAATGGAGATGACATACCAATGTGCGGCGTACCGTGGCACTCGCATGAGGTGTATTTACAACGCTTGATAAATGCTGGCTACAAAGTTGCTATTTGCGAGCAATTAGAAACTCCTCAAGAAGCAAAAAAACGTGATGGTTATAAGGCTCTGGTTAAAAGAGGCGTTAAGCGTATTGCCACCCAAGGCACTATAATTGAAGATAATCTTTTAGATGCCAACAAGCATAATTATTTATGTGCCTTAGCTAAAACAGGTAAGTTTTTGGGGCTATCATGGCTTGATCTTTCAACTGGTGAGTTTTTATCACAACCTATTTCATTGGATAATTTAACGGCTGCTCTTGAAAGATTGTCGGCAAAAGAAATTCTTATTCCTGATAGCCTTGCTCAAAATGAGAAGTATTTTGATATTTGGGCTGAGTATAAATCACAGCTAACCTTTCAGCCAGATAGTAGATTTGATGCAAACAATGCAGAAAAACGTTTATTAAGCATGTTTGACGTTGCAACACTTGATGGTTTTGGTGATTTTTCCATGGCTGAGATTGCAGCCGCTGGTGCTTTAATTGACTATATTGATTTAACGCAAAAAGGACAAATGCCAAGACTTTCACCTCCTAAACAGTTAAGTATGGATAACTTTATGGAGATTGATGCGGCAACTCGTAGAAATCTTGAGCTAACCCATAATGCTCAAGGCACTCGTAAAAATAGCCTGCTAGACTGTATAGATATGACGGTAACAGGTGCAGGCGGACGCATGATAGCAAGGCACCTATCAATGCCTTTAACATCTATAGGTGAAATAAATGAACGACTTGATATTGTCGCATTTTTTATTGATAACCAAGATAAAAGACAAAACCTACGGAATGAATTAAAGAAGTGCGCTGATTTGGAGCGTGCTTTATCTCGTTTAAGTATGGGTAGAGGAAGCCCAATTGACCTTGCAGCTATTCGCAGTAGTCTAAGTCAAAGTGCTGAAATACAAAGTATTATCCATGCAAAAGCTACACATCAGCATCAAGGACAAGATTTATTTGATGTTGGTATTCCAAGTAAACTGCAAAAAATTCTACTGGCACTAAAGCCTTGGGGGCAGTTCCACCCTTTAATTGATAAGTTAAAAAGAGCTTTGATTGAGGAGCTACCATCACATACACGTAATGGCGGATTTATTGCCTCTGGTTATTCTCCAAAGCTAGATGAGCTTAGAATACTAAATGAAGATAGCCGTCAATTAATTGCAGAGCTACAAAGAAAATATATAGACTTAACAAGCGTGCCTTCTCTAAAAATTAAAAATAACAATATATTAGGCTATTACATTGATGTGTCACCTCAGCATGGGGCAAAACTATTAGCAAAAGATGAAGTTTTTGTGCATAGACAAACCTTAGCCAACAGCATTCGTTTCACAACCAGTGAACTAGCTGATTTAGAGCATAAAACAACCGATGCAGCAGATAAAGCTTTAATACTAGAGCAAGAGCTATTCACAGCACTGACTCAAGACGTTTTAAGCAATGCAGATGCTATCATAGATTTAGCCCAAGCATTGTCATCTATTGATGTTGCAACTAGCTTAGCAGAGCTTGCAACTACAAAAAACTACACTAGACCAACTCTTGACAACTCTTTAACTTTTGAAATTAAAAAAGGTCGTCATCCAGTTGTTGAACAAGTGGTTTCAAGCAACGAAGCTGAAGACTTCATAGCAAATAATTGCGAGCTTAACCAAGAAGATAAGCTATGGCTTCTAACAGGGCCAAATATGGCGGGTAAATCAACATTTTTAAGACAAAATGCCTTAATCGCCTTAATGGCACAGATGGGGGCATACGTACCTGCAGAAAAAGCACATATAGGTATAATTGACCGTATATTTAGCCGTGTAGGTGCATCTGATGACCTTGCTAGGGGACGCTCTACTTTTATGGTGGAGATGGTCGAAACAGCAACAATTTTAAACCAAGCCACCAAACATAGTTTTGTTATTTTAGATGAAATAGGAAGAGGAACATCAACCTTTGATGGGCTATCAATTGCTTGGGCGGTAATGGAACATCTTCACAATACAAAAGAATGTCGTACATTATTTGCAACACATTATCATGAGCTGGCAGAGCTAACGAATAAGCTAGACCAAATGTCATGTCACACCATGAAAGTAAAAGAATGGAAAGATAAAATAGTATTTTTGCATGAAGTCATAAGTGGTACAGCGGATAGGTCATACGGTATTCACGTAGCAAAACTTGCGGGTCTACCAAAAGATGTAATTATTAGAGCCTCCCAAGTTCTAAATACTCTTGAGCAAGGTAAAAACAATAGTATTTTGGACACAATTCCGAATGTACAGTCAGTACCAGTAGAAACATTGCTAGATGATAACTCTAAGAACATATTAAACATGGTTGAAAAAATAGAGCCCGACACCCTCACCCCACGTGAAGCTCTAGATTTCATCTACAAGCTTACAGAGCTAACAAAGTGATAACAGTTCTTAAATAGTATTAATAATAGGAAAAGCTATAAGTTCAATTTATTAGCTCATAATCGTCATATGCTGTCGCCGTAATACCAATAATGCGGCCTCTTTTAATCCTTCTAGCCCACTATTATGATGGCACAAGTCTTCAATAACGTAACTGAATAAACCACGGTCAACCGCACTATAAGCAGATGCTAGAACACAATCATTGATATCAAACCCAAGAAAATGAGCTTCTTTTATATCATGTTTCTCTATAAATTTTTCTAGCTCAGTCGCATTAGCCCCTTGAAAACAAGACCTAGTGTTTTTTGTAACAGATAAACGTGGAGCTAATTTAGCACCCAAAACATCTAAAACCTCTTGTGACGTTCCACCTGATTTTTCTTTCGGCATAAAGAATTTCATTTGCTTAAAAAGCATAGAACTCTTATCCGCATAGTATGTCGCCTCGACATATGCGTCATACTCTGTTCTTTTTATATATTCGACAACATTAGGGATTAAATCTAACGCCTTACCAGAAAGAGTGTTAGGTTGCACATCTATAATAAAGAGAGCCTTTTTTCGTACCTCAACCATACTTTACTCCACTTAACAATGAGCTAGATATCATACTACAAAAGTTGATTTACTCTTAGTATTTATTAGCTGATTTAATTTTTTCAGCTTTTTTTCTTAAGTAGGAACCTGTTTGCCTTACCATACTAGTGCGATAGCTATCATTTTCTACACCCTTCATTAAAAGGCCACCATAAGAAAGAATAGGTAATAAAAATATTAAAAATGTTTTTAGACCACTAGGGCCTTCTTCTAGCATACAACCTGAAATCGCCTTTGACTGTGCATTTTTATCTGCCCCATTTTCAAATGCTGGCGCGCGACATTCCTCCAAAACACCAGCCGACATATTTGGCATATATCCATAGTCAGTTTTTATGGCAAAGCTATTATATTCATCTGAAATTGTATCATAGTCATGCTCTGTTATTCGAATATCCGTAAGTGTATTAACTGCAAAATCTTCAGTTTCAGTTGAAAGATACTCCCATATCTCCCTTTGTTTTTCTTGCATTCCAAGGATATCACCAGAACCACTATATTCATCTATAGCATTATCTAATTGTTTGTATTCTTTCTTCAGTACTTTAAATTCTGCTATTTGCTCTAAATAATTATCCGTGGCTGTAGCACTTGCCTCTGTCGCTCTATCATCTAAGTCTGTATATGACAGGTCAGCAACAGTTAAAGTCGTTGCTAATGGCGTCGCTAATAATACGGTATAGAAAATAATATTTCCTAATATATTGTCTTCAATAAAATCTGCGGTTTTATTTAAAACTTCTTTTTTTGACATTTGCCTACCCTCTAATAATTAAACGAATCTATTTACAAACAGCAACGTAACAAACTTAAAGCTATATGTCAATAACTTTATTTTATTCATTCTTTTAATTATTGATTGCTATTGACTGCGTTATGTGTTATATATATGAAATAATTAGTACGGGAGAGCAATTGGTATGTCAGACATAATAATAAAAGAGTGGAAAGAGCAAGCAGATGATATCTTTGCTTCACAATCTCAAGAACGGCGAGACTATGATGGTGGCCGAGTGCAAGAAATATGTGGTATGTTGGAACAATTGCCTACAGGATCACTAATAATTCAGTGGATAAAAGAAAATGACATTGACATTTGGCTGGACTACCAGTGCCGAAATGAAGCTGGAGGCTATCATATCCCTGGTTCAAAAACCGTTTGCTTATCCGCCCATGTTCAAAATATTGATTTAGTACCTATATTGGCACATGAAACTCGTCACGCTTGGCAAGATAGTCATGGGCTAATGCCAACTATGCATAGCGATGCTCATACTTATTTGAAGCAAGTACGGTTTATAGAGGCAGATGCAACTGCCTATGAAGTTCAAATATGCTATGAAATGAAAAAACACGGTATGGATATAAAGCTTAATGATTTCCGTAGTTTTTGCTTGAAGCTACAAGAAAAAGGTACAGAAACTTTGCCCGACTTTATGCAGGGTAAAGATGTATTGTGGAGCGGCTTTTGTGGCTTCTTTGCAGATAGACACATTAAGAATAATTATGATAGTGGCTCTTTAGCTGTTGGTGAGATTTTAGCTGGAATTAAAAAAGGTGATAGCCACCGCATAACTACAGAATATAGTGCCAATGATTACAAAAACCCCGAACGACATGGAATAGACACTGCCAATCATGATAAATTTATTATATTAGGTGGCATGTTTGATGGTCAAAACTATTTAAAAGAAATACCCATAAAGTTTTTAGAGGATAAACAATTTATTGGTAATTTATCTCCAATGAATTCTCAACGTTTAGTTACTTTACAAGCACAAGAAAAGCCTATAAAAACATACCTTAAAGTTCCAGCTATGATTTAAAGGTGATAACTGAATAATGGGAAGACACAATAAAAAAGGTCAAGCAATACATGGTTGGTTAAATATTGATAAGCACCTTGGTATTGGCTCGACTGATGTTGTTGCTATAGTTAAGCGGTTACTTAATGCTCAAAAAGTTGGACATACAGGCACACTTGATCCATTAGCAACAGGAGTGCTACCAATTGCTTTAGGAGAGGCAACTAAGGCATCTGCGTACATTCAGGATAGAACAAAAGAATATCATTTTACTGTAAAATGGGGCGAGGCAACAAATACTGATGATGCCGAAGGTGACATAATTGCGACAAGCGATGTTCGACCTTCCATGGAAGGAATTCAGAAAGTTTTGCCTAATTTCATAGGCTTAATTGAACAAATACCGCCAAAATTCTCCGCCATTAAAATTAATGGTAGTCGAGCTTATGATTTAGCCCGAGCAGGCGAAAATATAGAAATGAAAACACGAAAAATCGAAGTGTTTAACTTGGAATGTTTAGAAAATGACGACAATCAAGCTAAATTCTCTGTAACCTGCGGTAAAGGCACTTATGTACGCTCTTTAGCTCGTGATATAGCCATAATTTTAGGCACATTTGGCTATGTTACATCTCTGCG
>JAJFGX010000042.1 GCA_021775895.1 Alphaproteobacteria bacterium
GAAAATTTAATGGAGTACCAAAAAACAATTTTAATTTATTCTTGAAAGAGTGTGAATGGAGGTTTAATATGGGTTCACCAAAAGAGTTGGTTGAAGACTTGAAAAAGTTACTAAAAGAACTTTATTAGGTGTCAGCCCCTAGAAAATTTATACATCAATGCCGAAAAGTTCGATCTACCCACATCCATTAGAGACCATAATATTTCAAAAAAATTGCAAGTTGCAATAGAGGAATTACAGAGTCTTGTTCCAGAATATACTGATAGATATTTTAATATTTCTGATAGGCTCCTGCAAACGACGTGCATTAGTGCAGAGAATTGGATGAAAGAAAAATCTTTAAAAGATATCCTTTCGGATTCATGGTATGATACTCCCGAAAAAATAGAAAAAACTATTACACAGTTACAAAATAAAGTATCTTATGGACTTCCGTTACTTCTAAAACCACTATACGACATAAAATTCCCAGACAATCCATTCCTACGTTATATGGAGGCTGGTGCTTTCAAACCAGTGACAAGAAGATTAATAGAGTACAATATACCAAGAGAAACAGCTCTCTTCTTAGAGAACGAGTACGCTAGTGATTTAGATGTGAATGATTGTAGTTTTGACCATAAGTTGAAAAAGATTCTAACGGAAAATTATCCATTCCTAAATTATTGGGTTCAAATACAATTAGAAGGTTTACTATCTAAACCAGAACACTATTTCTAAATACTAAAATATTTTCAATGAAGGGAAAGGATATTGAAAACAAATATAAAACAATTAAATGGTAATTGGGATTTGGGGTACGCGCTAGATAAACATACTATTTCAAGTGATTTTATTGGACATAATGAATATGGACGCCCCATGTTTGATACCGTAAGACCTGAAGCAGGGGAAGCCTTATTTCAACTTAAATATAGAGATGACTGGACACAGATTCCCATTCTTGCTACGGAGTTGGCGGAAAGTACTTTTCCTAAATTTGATAATGTAGGACTGTTGATTCCTATGCCTCCTTCTAAACGGCGTGCTAAACAACCCGTAACTGAACTTACTAAAGCACTTGGGAAAATAGTAGGCTTAACTGTATTTGATAATATTTTACACAAAGAATATAATGGAGAGCAATTAAAGGATGTTGGGGACAAAGAAGATAAAATCAACCTTTTAAAGGATAGTTTTACTATTCTTGATGGTATTCAAGGCACTGGACCATGGAATGTTTTAATTGTTGATGATTTATATGATACGGGAGCGTCTTTAGAAACAGCATGTAAAGCTTTGCGTACATATAAAAAAATAAATAAGATATATGTAACAACAGTTACTTGGAAATGATGGAAATGACGACAGTATTTATAGCAGGATCAATAAATATAAAACACTTAGACAATAAAGTGAAAGAACGTATTGATAATATAATTAATTCCAATTATCAGATCATTGTAGGGGATGCAAAAGGGGCTGATTTATCTATCCAAACTTACTTAGATGAGAATAAATCACAAAACACAATTGTATATTGTACAGGTCATCAGCCCAGACATAATGTGGGAAACTGGCCTGTGTGTAATGTCGACTCAAACGCCCCAAAGGGGTCTCGTGAGTTTTTTACAGCCAAAGACCTTGAAATGGCTAAGGCCGCAGATTATGGGTTGATGGTATGGGATACTAAGAGTACAGGTACACTTAGTAATGCAATTGAACTTCTTAAACAAAAGAAAAAATCTGTTGTTTTTATTAATAAAAACAAAGAATTTAAAACAATAATTGATGTATCTAGTTTAGAGGCTCTGATTTTATGTATGTCTGAACATGCGATATCTAAAGCAGATCAGAAAATTGGCTTACTTAATAGTATTAATGCGCTAAAAAGTGAACAATTTAAAATGTTTTAGTAAGGTGTGATTAATTCAAAAGTTTAATCGATATTAGCACACTAAGGATTTGAATTTGCGGACAAATAGTTCCTAAAGGGGGCATAAAAGGGGCACCTATCAAATTCGAATTGAATTATATTTATAAATATCATGTAGTTAACCTATAAAAATGAATGATGCCACCGTTATCATTCATTATTGTTTATAGTAATCCTCACAAAACAAAGAAAACCAACATCCTTTGTGCTTTTTACGTTCACGGACGTTCGCCGATAAACGGCTACAATCGCAAAATTTGTTGGTCTTTTTTGGACAATATACCAACAACGCAAAAAGTTGATACCAACAAGCGAGGAAATAATGGCCATACCACAAGACTCACATTACAATCACTGGAATTACTTTTTAAACCTAGAACAAGATTTAATTCAGTTATCACGCTTTATCGAATTCTCTGAAGACAACTACGAAACATATTCTCAAGAGTTAGCTAAAGTTTTTTTGACAGCTTCTTCTGAGGCTGATGTTGTCTTAAAAGAAATTTGTAAAATACTTGGACTTGATAAAAAAAAACCAAACATTTGCGACTATAGAAAAATTATTCAGAATAAGTTGCCAGACATAATAAATGAAACGGTATTTATTAATCGATATGGTTTAAAATTAAGGCCGTGGAATAATTGGAAGGGTAATTTAGAAAATAATCCCAATTGGTGGTGCGATCACAATAATGTCAAACACAATCGCAGTACAGAATTTCAGAAGGCAAACTTAAAGAACACCCTAAATTCTATGGCGGCCTTAGCAATTGTAAATCTTTATTATCATTACTTTCTACTTGCAGGAGACTCACAAATACCTATGTCAGATGTGTTTGTAAAACTTAATAGCACTCCAGACTTTTTTAACTTTAAAGAAGACCACCACTTTAGCCTTAAGAAAGGACCAAAAAAATGTAGTTGAAAAAGGTGACTCCCTAGTAATTTTTGCTAATATCAAATATTACTTTAATGAAACATTTCGAGATGCGGTTGATGCAGATAATTGGATTGCAGATAAAAACCCTATAACAGGCGAACCAAATTATCTTGAGTTTCCTTTAGGAAAACCGTACAAGGTAATAGGGGAATGGAGTACACATATTGAAGCATTTATTAAAAAAGATAAAAATAAAAGTGAATTTCCAGGTCTCTAATTTAAGGCTTGGGGAAATTAATATTGCAACTCAACCATTTTGGAAAATACGTTTATTAGCTATTTTTCTATTATTGGCTATAGCGGGGCTTTTTAAATTTATTCCGATTGTAGAGCAGGCTCGTTACACGATTCCGCCAGAAATATTTACAAGTGTTTCTGAAAAATATAACTGCCAATATATTTTAGACAGCCGTCCTTGGTATAGTACTTTCAATTATGGTCTTTGGATGTGGATAATTATTGTTCCACTGCTTATTTCATTTATCAAAATAACCATGCCTAAATGGCAAAAAATAATGCTGACTTTGTTTACAATTGGGGTTTGTCACTTATTGTTTATTTTTAACGTAATATTAGCGTGGAATATTACAAATGATGTTTTTATGATAGGGCAAGGTGCGTTTGATGTAGATTTTATTAACGATTGTGTTAATACCAATGATGGTTCAGCTCTTGCTGGTGCTGTATTTCTAGGCTGGATATATACCAGTTTCTATGTTGGGCTTTGCTTTTTTGTTAGGTGGATATTTCGAGTGTTTAGAAATAGGAGTTTTCTAAAATGGTAAATAAATTTTGAAGCAACATTTACTAATATTACCTTTTAAAGTTTATTTTTATTTAATGGCTCTTGTGGGAAAGTTTTATTTGTTCCTTATTCAGTTGCGACACTCATTTATGTGCTTTATATTTAATCATATATCATTAAAAAAGCAGGGTAGCACTATGACAGAAGCTAAAGAAAACATTACTTTTGAGAACTTTGATAAGCTTGGTAGGGGATTATTTGCTGAGCGGTTAACAAAAGCAATTAGTACTTTCTACGAATTTCATGATGGTGCTTATGTTTTAAGTCTAAATGGTTCTTATGGTTCTGGGAAAACTACTTTTCTTAAAATGTGGCAATCTTATTTAGAAACAGAAGACTATAAAGTCATATACATAAATGCATGGGAGACAGATTTTGGTGAAGACCCAATTATTCCCATCATAAATGCAATATTAAAAGAAATTAGTTCAGATGATAAGCTAAGTGAGGCGCTAAAATCTGGTCTAAATGCATTCTTTATTGCTCTTACCTTACCGATTACTAGTGTTGCTAATGCAGCATTGGAATCTACAGAAAATGCAATGGAGAAAGACAATCTAATCCGCCTAGGTAATGATATCAACCAGAACTTCTCTAGGAAAAATACAGCATATAAAAATTTAAGAGCGGAAATTGAAAACTATATTAAAACATTAAACAATAAACCTTTAATTATTTTGGTAGATGAACTTGATCGTTGTCGTCCAAATTATGCAGTAGAATTTTTAGAGGCAATAAAACATATTTTTTCTATTACTGGTGTATGCTTTGTTTTGGCTGTAGATAGAGAACAACTTGAAGTATCTGTAAGACAACTATACGGAGAAATTGACTTTAACGGCTATTATAAACGGTTTGCAACAATAGAAGCTAATTTAATTGAACCTACAATTGAAGACCTTGATCAATTTGTTGATCAATTAATGGAAGAGTTCTTTGAAAGAAAAATCTCTAAAAATATTAAATTTATAATTAAAGATGATCAGAAGCCACGGATAAAACAACATGCTAAATTAATTATCCA
>JAJFGX010000043.1 GCA_021775895.1 Alphaproteobacteria bacterium
CAAATAATCGAAGATAAAACAATGCAAGATTTGCTTTTGCTATTTAGCATGTATGGATATTATCTTGGTTGGTTTGTGCTGTTTCATATTTTCCGCCCACCGTGGGAGCTTGCCGCCGCCTTTGTTTGTGGTGCATTAGTGCTAGATCAAACAATAATAGATATCGCTTACAATATTGCTGGTCTTCCCATCGTTGATTATATGGAAGTCTTTGGTTCTGATTAGAGGTTTAAATTCTCAGGGCCAAAAGAATCTGGTAGAAGCTCATCTAATAAATATTCTTTTTTATTCTCGCCATTGCAATCAACGACTATAACCTCTGTTTTAGCAGTAGCAAATTCACGGATACGTTGCCTGCAATCGCCACAAGGTGTGCAAAGATGTTCAGTGGGGCCAATTACTACAACAGTATTAATAACAGTATCACCATTATAAATCATGGCTGAAATGGCACTACCCTCGGCACAAATGCCTTTATAATTTGCGGTTTCAACATTACAACCTGCATAGATACTTCCACCCTCTGCCATAATTGATGATCCAACTGGGTGTTTAGAATGTGGACAATAGGCGTTTGCTTGAGCCTTTTTTGCCAGAGCAATCATTTCACTTAATTGTTCTTCAGATAATCGCATGACCTTGCTTTCTTTAATTATTAAGAGGTTTCTTTAAACAGTTCACGCCCGATTAGCATACGTCTTATCTCAGAAGTGCCTGCCCCAATCTCATAGAGCTTTGCATCACGAAGCAAGCGACCTGTTGGAAACTCATTAATATAACCGTTACCACCAAGGCATTGTATAGCCTCCAATGCCATCCATGTTGCTTTTTCTGCGGCATATAAAATAGCCCCTGCTGCATCTTTACGTGTGACATCACCTCTATCGCAAGCCTGCCCTACGGCGTACACGTACGCCCTAGAAGTGTTAAGTGCAACGTACATATCAGCTAGTTTTCCTTGCATTAATTGAAATTCACCAATTGCTTGCCCGAATTGCTCACGTTCATGTAGGTATGGCAGGACAATATCAAGTGCTGCCTGCATAATCCCAATTGGCCCTGCGGCAAGCACTGTACGTTCATAATCAAGTCCGCTCATTAATACACGTACACCTTTGTTTTCTTCACCTAGAATATTTTCAACTGGAACTTCACAATCAGTAAAGACAAGCTCACAAGTGTTTGAGCCTCGCATACCTAATTTATCAAGTTTTTGTGCCGTAGAAAAACCTTTGAATGTTTTCTCAATAATAAATGCAGTAATTCCTTTTGAGCCAGCAGTTATATCTGTTTTAGCATAAACAACTAATGTATCGGCATCAGGGCCATTAGTAATCCACATTTTATTGCCATTTAGAATATAATGATCGCCTTTTTTCTCTGCTTTTAATTTCATTGCCACAACGTCGGAGCCTGCACCAACTTCAGACATTGCCAAAGCTCCAATTTTCTGTCCAGAGCATAAATCAGGTAGGTATTTTTGCTTTTGTTCCTCAGAGCCATTAAGTTTAATCTGATTAACACATAGATTAGAAAATGCACCATAGCTAAGGGCAACGCTGGCAGAGGCACGGCTTATTTCTTCCATTGCAATGATATGCTCGATATATCCCATGTCAGAGCCACCATATTCTTCTGGTACAGTAATGCCTAAAAGTCCCATTTCTCCGAATTGTGTCCATAATTCATTTGGAAATTCATTTTTTTCATCAATTTCAGCTGCTTTTGGTGCTATGATGTCTTGAGCAAAGTCTCGAACGCTATCACGAAGCATATCGGCTGTATCGCCAAGGGCAAAATTGAAACTTGGAAAAGATGGAACTGACATAGTATAATCCTATTTTATTGTGTTTAATTTTCCCGATTGTACACGATATACACTGTATTTTGAAAGAGTAAAGTAATGCGTATTATATATCTAAGTATTTTCTTGTTTTTTCTATATGCTCTGCCAGCCTATGCAGAAGAAGAAACAAGCTATATGCCAGATTACCCTAAGAAAGCTAAATTAGCCGTGGGGGAAATGAAAACCTATATTATAGGTGAAGAAGATACTCTAATGGATATTGCCCGTCATTATAATCTTGGTTTTATAGAATTACGTAGTGCAAATAATAATATTGATCCATGGACTCCGATGCCTGATAAGGAGATTATATTGCCTTTGCATCATATCTTGCCTCGTTCAGAGCAGAATGGAATTGTGATTAATCTTGGAGAAATGCGTTTATTTCACTTTTTAAAAGATAGTGGGGCAAAAGATGTTTCAATTGAAACTTTTCCAATTGGTATTGGACGTGAGGGTCTGGCAACTCCAACAGGCAAAACCACCATTATAAAAAAAGCAGAACAGCCAAGTTGGTATCCAACGGAGCGTATGAAAAAGGATAATCCAGAGCTTCCATTTAGAGTGCCAGCAAGTGCCTCAAACCCTTTGGGAGAGTATGCACTTTACTTTGGTTGGCCAGAATTTCGTATTCATGGCACAAATAAACCTTGGGGGATTGGACGCAGAGTAAGCTCTGGTTGTCTTCGAATGTACCCAGAAGCAATTGAGAAAATGTTTCCAAATATTCCAGTTGGCACTAATGTTTATGTGGTCGATCAACCAATAAAAATTGCATGGATTGATAATGTGCTTTATATGGAGGCTCACCCTTCAAAACTTCAAAGTGATGAGATTGAAGAAAATGGCTTTATATCCAAGGAATTACTGGATAAAGAAATCCCAGAAGATTTAAAGAAGTTCATTATTAAAGTCGCAGGAGAAAAATCAGATAAAATAAACTGGGAAAAAGTGCAAATAATTTTAGAAAAACGACAAGGTTATCCAATAGAGTTAATTAATAAGGATATAGACACCCCAAATAAGGACGAAGATGAAAGCAACAGCCAATAAAATAGAGTGCGGCCTAAAGGGAGTCTTTCCCGTGCCTAGTGATAAATCAATTTCGCACAGGGCTTTAATGTTATCTGCCTTAGCAGATGGAACAACTGATATTTATAATTTGCTAGAAAGTGAGGACGTTCTTTGCACATTGCAGGCATTAAAAGATATGGGTATTAATATCTCAAAAGAAATAGATGATGAAGATATAGAGTTTTATCGTGTTGTTGGTGGAGCATTATCAGAGCCTAAAAATCCAATCAATCTTGGAAATAGTGGAACATCGGCAAGGCTATTATCTGGAATTATTGCAGGGAATAATATCAAGGCTTGTCTTATTGGTGATGCATCATTATCAAAACGCCCAATGGGGCGAGTGATAAAACCATTATCAATGATGGGTGCAAGCTTTAGCCAAGAAAAAGAGAATGATTCACTTCCTTTATGGATTACAGGCACGGCAGAGCCAAACGCAATTTCATATGATATGCCGGTTGCCTCAGCACAATTAAAATCAGCTGTTCTATTAGCTGGGTTGAATTCTAGTGGGCTTATACGCATTAAAGAACCAAGAGCGAGTAGAGATCATACAGAAATTATGCTTCGTGCTTTTGGTGTAAATGTTGAGACAAAAGATGAGCCTGATGGAAGCTCTGAAATAATATTGGAAACTCCAGTAAAACTTGTATCACCTAAGCGTATCGTTATTCCAGCAGATCCAAGTGCAGCTGCTTTTATGGCGGTCGCAGCCATGCTTTATCCAGATTCTGACGTTACTCTACCAAATGTTTGTATGAATAAAACCCGCACAGGGCTGTATAAAATACTAAAAAAGATGGGTGCAAATATTAAGTTTGAGAATGAAGATGATTTAAATGGCGAGCCTGTAGCTGATATTCATATACAATATTCTGGTGCCTTAAAAGCATGCAATGTTCCCTTTAGTTATGTGCCAAGTATGATTGATGAATATCCAATTTTATCAATGCTTGCCTCTATGTCGCAGGGTACTATGCGAATGAAAGGGCTTGCAGAATTGCGAGTTAAAGAAAGCAATAGGTTAGATAAAATTGTTAATGGGCTTAGTTTATGCGGTGTACAGGCTTTAATTGATGGTGATGATTTAATTATACATGGTACAGGCGGCACGTCCCCGATTGGGGGAGCTATGATTGATACAGGCATGGATCATCGCATAGCCATGAGTTTCTTAATATTGGGAGGTATTACACAAAAACCAATTACTATTGATAACGCTGATGCTATTGCTACTAGTTTCCCTGATTTTGTAGAAGGTATGAATAGCTTTTGCACAAAAATAGAGTTAATCGCTTGACATAATCTAAATAATCATGTATGTTAACTTATAAATTCAACAGTAAGGTTGAATTAAGTGTTTAATTTATAGTGGTTTAGAGTTAAGAAAAATGGTCGATTCTGTTTACAAGAAACTGAAGAAGCAAAATGGCGAGAAGTTCGCCCAAACAATCAGAGATTACCATAATGGAATCTTGGAGATTCCTAATGTTGATGTTATTCTTCAACATGCGGGACGTGATGCTAAACCATTGCAACCTTATCTTATGAAACTACTGTCTTCTAATGCGAATAAAGCTGAATCAGTGATACCAGAGGATCCTTTTGAACTGCTTGATCAGGCAGGATATAAGGCCTTTCACGCTGATACATTGGAAAAGCAAAACAGCATTAAACATTATTTCAAACAAGGTGAATTACTATGCACTTTCAATGATAATGCACGCTATAAACGGTATCATATTGTCCATGCTATTAAAAAAGATGTAGATAATATTAAACGTGAAGATTTTAAAGGAAAAGAAAGGCGTCAAGATGCTTATGGTACCTCAGTAATTTCCATTCAAATGCTAAAAGAAGGCGGTTTTATTAGTATCAAAAATCGCTATAATCATAGTGTTTCTAATTGTGATAATACTTTCAACAGTAATCCTGACAATATCATTCAAAACCTTTCATTAGCACTTAAAGATCGTTTTAATGTTGAATTCTCTGCCGCTAAGTCTCCTTTACCCAAAGGATTTGTATTAATCGGAGAGCAGGTTTTAAAATACTACCAAGAAATAAATAACATCTATTATGGTGATCAAAGATGGGCTAAAGATGGTGAGATTCACACGGTTGATAAATCTGTAGGAGACGCATTATTTGATAGGTTTTTATTTGATAATAAAAGTAAAACACTTAAAAACATTGACCCCTCATATGGAGATAGTTTTGTTGATGATTTCAACCGCTGTTATGGTGGAAGTCGAGGTCTATCTGTGCAAAATGGAAACTTAACCTTGAATGGTGATGTTTTAATTGGGGCTGAGAAATCTAAGATAAAAACTCTTTATCTTCCAGAGCTTATCACTATGAGTGATTATTGTCTTTATGATATCTCTGCATTGACGCACTTTGAAGCTCCAGCACTGACCACTATGGGTTATTCTTGCCTCCACTACGTCGATGCATTAACTAAGTTTGAAGCTCCAGCACTTACAGTTATGGGAAATGAGTGCCTTTATCGAGGCTTTACACTTACGCAGTTTGAATCACCGGCGCTTACTACAATGGGATGTCACTGTCTTTCATATATTCCTTCATTAACTCAATTTAAAGCTCCAGCACTTGTTTCTATGGACCACAGATGCCTTCATCATGTTCCATCTTTAATAGAATTTAATGCACCTTCCTTAGAAGAGGTGGGTTATTGTTGCTTTAATAATACACCTTCTTTAACAGAATTTAATGCGCCTTCCTTAACCAAGATGGGAAATTACTGCCTTCGCAACGTTTCATCTCTAACAAAAATTAATGTAGCTTCTCTGACAAAGATGGGAGAGAACTGCGTTTCTAATGCAAGTTCTCTAAAGGAAATTAATGCTCCTATTTTAACTATAATTGGCAATTATTGCTTTGAAGGCTCTGAAAATATAAAGAGTAATATTCCATCGCCTCTATCACGAGCTTTAAAGCGTTTTTCTTTCTGGTAACCATAAGTTAAGATACGAATTATCAAGATATTTTCTGTATTACTTCTTTTTTGCTTTTGCCTTAGTTGGTGGAACAAATACTTCTGGAGCATCGGAAGGCATAGATTCTAAGTAAATAGATTGGCTTGGGAACGCAAAGCCAGATTTATTTGTCTCAACAATTTCTTTTAGCTTATAGGCTAGTTGTTCTTTGATTTCTAACCATTCTCCCCAATTTGTAGTATTGGTAAAGCAATAAAGCATAATATCAATTGAACTATCTGAAAATTTGCTAATACGAACAAAAGTTGATACTTCGCTGGCACTAGTGAAATCTTTATTGTTGAAAATATACGCTTCAATTTCATCACGAATCGTACGTAGCTGTTCTATTGTCGTATTGTAAGTAATGCCAATATTCCAATAAATACGTCTATGGGTCATTTTACTAAAGTTAGTAACAGCACTGTCAGACAGCCTAGTATTTGGTACGTGTACGGGTGCTTTATCAAAACGCCTAACTTCGGTAGAGCGGAAACCAATATTTTCAACCGTGCCTTCAACTACTCCATCGACTAATATCCAATCCCCTGGACAGAATCGTTTCTCTGCTATAATTGTTAGACCTGATATTAGGTTTTTAAACATGTCTTGTGCTCCCAGAGCAACAGCGACACCAAACAAGCCTAAACTAGCAATTATAGGCGCAACTTGAATGCCCCAAATTTCTAGCACAGTTGCAAGCCCAATAAAGAAAATAAGGAACTTTATGCCTTTTCTTAGCCATAGAACCATTGGTTTAGAGAATATTTTCTCTAGCTTTTGTAAGCCAGATGATAATGGATCCATAATATTAAATAGAGACCAAAACAAAACAATCGCAATTAGAGACTTCTCAATATCATAGATAACAGTAGATAGCATGCCTTCAGGCTCTAGGTAGGTTGTAGCCAGAAATAAACCAATTACAATCGGTAGAAAGCTCATAGGTTTTTCTAGTGTTCTGAATATATCATCATCTATGGTGCTAAGTGTTTTTGAAGTAAGGAATTGTATTTTTGTAAGTAATAATTTGGTAAAAACTCCACGTAATGCTAGGAAAAACATAAAGATTAAAACAACACCTATCCAAGTGCCAACATCTGCTCCAAGAGCATCAGTGTGCCATACGTCTAAAAACATTTTTTTGAAGTTTTGTATTTTATCCATTTCAGAATCCTTTTGTACATCTATTTTTTAGCTATAAAGCTTATTATTAAATAAAAACTTGAGAACAAGCAAGCTTCATGATATTACTATCCTTATACATATTTAAAAACATATAAAGATAGAAGAGATGAAATACTTTCAGAACATACTTCCTTTAAGGAAAAAAGAACAGTGCAGCACTGCTTCTCAGTTATGTTTGTCCAATATAATGTTGTTTTGCTTTGTGTTGTTTTTATTCCTTGCGGGAAGCTGTAAGACCTCTGAGCTTTCGAAGGGGCTAGAAGCGGAAGAATATAGCCTATTACCAAAGGTCGAATCGAGGAAATATACTCCAGCTAAAGGCTATAGTCATACAGCCCGTAGATATATATCGCATAACCCAGATGCTTTAATGCATATGACAGAGATGCAAGTTAAGTATATATTAGGATCTCCAGAGATAAAATGGCAGGAAAACCCAGCAGAAGTTTGGCAGTATCGCAGTAAAAAATGTACGCTTGATGTTTATTTTTATAATGAAGATTTATCAAACGATTTATTTTTGTTCTCACATGAAAACAATTTAGGGAATCACCGCAAAGTTTCATATTATGAAATGAGACAACTAGGTCGCCCAAGTTGGGCTACAGCCTCTGGTGCTAATGATGGCTATCTTCCATCAAAGATACGTGATAGCAACCGTGTTGAAAGCTGTATTGATAATATTGTTAATAGAAGCTCATGATAATTAGTAAAATCAAAGAAAAATGCGAATGGCTTGCTGATAATAATTGCCATGTAAGCATATGTTATGATGCTATCCCTAATTATATTTCTAATACCGTATTACCTGAGCTTAAACCATCTGTATGGAATGAAGACTGGCATTATATAGGCAGTGATGAGGATACGCTGGCTTATATCATTGCTTTGGATAGTATTAATTTTGGCTCTGGCTATTTTTCTTGTTTGAAAAAACCAGCTGGAGTTTCTTCTGGATATGTTACTGTAGCTACGGCATTAAAAAATAGATTTAATCAAAAGCCCATGACAGCCAAGGACTTGGCAGAGCTTACGATAGATGATTGTGCTTTGATTTTTGATCAGGATATAACAGAACCTGAAATATTCGATTTAATGAAAATGTTTAAGACAGCTTTAAATGAAACTGGTGAGCATATAAAACATTACTATGAAGGTAGTTTCTCTAAGTTTGTTTTAAGTGCTAATAAATCAGTGGATAAGTTAGTAGAACAACTATCTAAGATTCCTAACTTTAAAGATATATCAATATATCAGAATCAAGAAATTCCAATTTATAAAAGAGCTCAAATTACAGCGGGTGATATTTCTACGATATTTAAGAATCAGGGAATCGGTCATTTTTATGATATTGGAGAATTAACGATTTTTGCGGATAATGTTGTGCCTCATGTTTTAAGATATGATGGAATTTTGCAATATAGTAGAGACCTTGTCGCAAGAATCGATAAATGTGAAGAATTAAAACCACACTCAGATGAAGAAATAGCCCTTCGAGCATGCTCTATACATGCGGTCGAAAAAATTGTTGAAGAATTGCACAAAACAGGGCATAAAAATATTCTAACAATTGATGTAGATCATTGGTTATGGGCAAGAGGACATGAGACTTATTATATGGACAAAAAACGTCATATAACTAAGACTATATATTATTAACCAATATACTTTAAGGAGGAATAATCATGTTAATAGGTGTACCTAAAGAGATTAAAACACAAGAGCATCGTGTAGGACTAATTCCTTCATCAGTCAAAGAATTTATCAATAATGGACATGAGGTCATAGTTGAGAGTAACGCAGGTATAGATATTCACGCAACTAATGATGATTATATTGCAGCTGGGGCGAAAATAGTCGATACAGCCAGTGAAATCTTCAAATCAGCGGATATGGTAGTTAAGGTTAAAGAGCCTCAAGCAGTAGAATGTGCAATGCTACGTGAAGGGCAAATTCTATTTACTTATTTACATCTTGCAGCAGATAAAAAACAAGCCGATATGCTAATTGATAGCGGAGCTATTGCGATTGCTTATGAAACAGTCACAGGCAGAAAAGGTGGCTTGCCATTACTTGCCCCGATGAGCGAAGTCGCAGGACGTATGGGTGTGCAAGTTGGCGGATATTATATGCAAGTAACTAGAGGCGGAGCAGGGCTTTTAATTGGTGGTGTTCCTGGAGTTAGGCCTGCATCTGTAGTTATATTAGGTGGCGGAATTGCAGGGACTAATTCAGCTAAAATGGCAGTTGGA
>JAJFGX010000044.1 GCA_021775895.1 Alphaproteobacteria bacterium
GAAATCAAATTTTAAAATACCACCAAGAAATTAACAATATCTATTATGGCGATCAAAGATGGGCTGAAAATGGTGTAATCCACACTGTTGATAGATCTGCAGGTGATGCATTATTCGATAAATTCTTATTTGATAACAAAAGTAAAACACTTAAAAAAATTGATCCCTTATATAGAGATAGCTTTGCTGATGATTTTAACCGCTGTTATGGTGGCAATCCTGCATTAAACATTCAAGATGGAAATCTAACTTTGAATGGTGATATTTTAATAGGGGCTGAAAAATCTCAGATAAAAACCCTCTACCTTCCAGTACTAACCACCATGGGCGACTACTGTCTTTATGACGCCGATGTATTGACGCAGTTTGAAGCTCCTGCACTTACCACGATGGGTGTCTACTGTCTTCGTCATGCCTATGCATTGACGCAGTTTGAAGCGCCAGTACTTACCACAATGAGCTACGGCTGTCTTTTTCACACCTCTGCATTGATACAGTTTGAAACTCCTCTTCTAGAATTTGTTCCACGTCATCTCAAGCATTTTAATAATCGACCTAAGCATATTGTCAAGAGAGCTATTGCCCCATGAAATCGTGAAAATAAAAGCATATCATGGATAGAAACTACTAGATAATTATACAAAATAATCATGCAAAAAAAGCGACCAGCTAAAATGCATAGTCGCTTTCTTTAAAACTTAAAAAGTTTTAGTTGAACTTACTAGTTCACTGCTTCTTTTAAAGATTTACCAGCTTTAAACTTTGGTAAGTTTGAAGCTTTAATATTAATGTCCGCACCAGTTTGTGGATTGCGACCTTTTGTTGCTTTACGGTGTCTAACTTCAAAAGTACCGAAACCAATAATTGAAACTTTTCCGCCTTTTTCTAAAGTTACAGAAACACCGTTTAAGAATGCTTCTAAAGCACGAGTTGCTTCAGTTTTTTTCAGGTCAGCATGTTCTGCTATGTGTGAGATTAATTCACTTTTGTTCATGGATAAATTTCCTTCTATAAAATGTTAACGAATAGAGCTCTTAAACTATATAAGAACCCCTCATAATTACGATTGATAATATACTAAGAAACAGTAATAAGAATTGCAGTTCTTAATATAACGAATCACTCGACTTATCTATAATCGCCCGTTTTCTGGGGAATCTCAATGATGAATTACATCTTCTGGCATTTTTTTTACAGTTTTTTTCGTAATATCTTTCATTTTGTCATTATCCAGTGGTTTTATAGCTTCTGGCATCTTAATTAGAGCATGTTCAAGTACTTCTTCTATCCTAGATACTGGAATAATAGTTATGGCTTTTTTTACATTGTTAGGAATTTCTTCCAAATCTTTTGTATTTTCTTGTGGAATTAGAGCTGTTTTAATACCACCACGTAGAGCAGCTAATAGCTTTTCTTTTAAGCCACCAATAGGAAGTACCTGTCCTAGTAAGTCAACTTCACCAGTCATCGCAACATCTTTATGCACAGCGATACCAGTTAGAGCAGAAACCATAGATGTTACCATGGCAATACCAGCTGATGGGCCATCTTTTGGGGTTGCTCCTTCTGGTACGTGAATGTGCACCCCAACTTCCTCAAATGTCTCGATGCTGATACCTAGAGATGGAGCTCTTGATTTCACTAACATTTCAGCCACCTGAATAGATTCTTTCATTACATCGCCAAGCTTTCCAGTCATGGTGACTTTGCCTTTTCCTGCATGTGTTACAGCTTCAATTGATAGAATATCACCACCAGTTTCAGTCCAAGCAAGCCCTGTTACCAAACCAATTCTATCTTTTTCATCAATTCTGCCGTAGTCGAATTTTTGTATGCCCGCATATTTTTTCAAGTTACGTGGAGTTATATGTATTTTTTTCTTTTTATTTATGATGATTTCTTTTACTGCTTTACGAGATAGGTTAGAGATTTCACGCTCTAAATTACGCACTCCAGCTTCCCTAGTATAATAGCGAATTAAATCATGCAAGGCAGTTTCTGATATAGAAAACTCATCTTTTTTAAGTCCATTAGCCTCAATTTGTTTAGCTAGAATATGTTTTCGGATAATTTCAACTTTTTCTTCCTCTGTGTAGCCAGATAATCTAATGATTTCCATGCGATCAAGCAGTGGGCGAGGGAGGTTAAGGCTGTTAGCAGTACAAATAAACATTACATCAGATAAATCATAATCAACTTCTAAATAATGGTCATTAAATGTATGGTTTTGTTCTGGATCTAGTACTTCTAATAGAGCAGAAGTAGGATCGCCACGCCAATCATTACCAAGTTTATCAATTTCATCTAGTAGAAATAATGGATTAGATGACTTTGCTTTTTTCATACCTTGAATAATTTTACCAGGCATAGCACCGATATAAGTTCTACGGTGCCCTCTAATTTCAGCCTCATCACGCACTCCACCCAATGAAATACGGACAAAATTACGATTAGTAGCTTTTGCAATTGAGTGACCTAAAGATGTTTTACCAACACCAGGAGGGCCAACAAAGCATAAAATAGGCCCTTTCATTTTATTTACACGTTGTTGCACGGCTAAGTATTCAATTATACGCTCTTTTACTTTTCTTAATCCATAATGGTCAGAATCCAAGACAGCGGCGGCGGCTTTTAGGTCTTTTTTAATTCTTGAGCGTTTATTCCAAGGAATGTCTAATATCCAGTCTAAATAGTTACGTACAACTGTTGCCTCAGCCGACATTGGACTCATTTGCTTTAGCTTGCGCAACTCTTTTTCAACTCTAGTTTTGACTTCTTTATCTAGTTTTATTTTGCTTATTTTTTCTTCTATTTCTGCAATATCATCTATTTCTTCATCGTTTTCATGCAACTCATGTTGAATCGCTTTCATTTGCTCACTAAGGTAGTAATCTCTCTGTGTTTTTTCCATCTGATTTTTAACACGATTACGAATATTTTTTTCCATTTCTAGCATATTAATTTCACCTTCCATAAAGGTAAAAATACTCTCTAGTCTTTGTCCAACATCAGCTTCTTCTAATAGTGCCTGTTTTTCTGGAATTTTAAGCAAAAGATGAGATGAAATCATATCAGATAGTTTTGAAGGCGCTTCAATTTTTGCGATAGTTGGAACCACTTCTGGTGGAATTTTTTTATTTAGCTTAACGTATTGTTCAAATTCACTGATAGTTGCACGCATTAAACCAGGGATAGCGTCACTCGTAGAGCTATCTATTTTTTCTTCTTGGAAACTTTCAACATTTGCATAGAAATAGTCACTAGAGTTGTCAAACTTTGTGACACGCACACGATGTTTACCTTCAACTAGAACCTTAACTGTGCCGTCTGGTAATTTTAGTAATTGTAGGATAGATGCTAGAGTTCCAATTTCATATAAATCTTCTTTATCTGGTTCATCTTTATTTGCATTTTTTTGAGTTAGCAATAATACTTGTTTATCTTCTCTCATAACATGTTCTAAAGCACGCACAGATTTTTCACGCCCAACAAAAAGAGGCACAATCATATAAGGAAAAGCAACAATGTCACGCAAAGGTAAAACAGCATATTTATTATTGTTTTTTTTATTTTTTGGAGCTGTCTTATCTTGTGTGTTATCTGACATGGTTTTTCCTTTTGTATATTATTTTGTAATTACAGACAGCTATTCTCAGAATCATTTAGATCGTGGGAATAGCTGCGTGTAAGTAAGCTATTGTGACATTATTTATTTAATAAAGCCTTTATG
>JAJFGX010000045.1 GCA_021775895.1 Alphaproteobacteria bacterium
TGGATTTAAGCCCTAGAGGAATTCGTAAGCATTTAGAATTGAATAAACCAATTTATGCTAGAACAGCGGCATATGGACATTTTGGTCGTGTAGCTGATAATGATGGTGGTTTTTCTTGGGAAAAACTTGATCTTATAGATGCTCTTAGATTAGAGGCTGGAGCTGGCTTGAAATCAGCTAAGATTATATAGTTCTATGCACGAACATCGTTTCTATGGACGTAGACAAGGTCGGAAACTTAGCCCATTTCGTGAAAATGTGTTAAAAAATACTTTGCCAAAGTATATTATTGATATTCCAGAAGAAACACAAAACTCTAGCCTTAATCCAAATAGTTTATTTGGCGATATGCAACCAACTGAAATATGGCTTGAAATCGGTTTTGGTAATGGCGAACATTTAGCTGAGCAAGCAAAAAAATATCCTAATATTGGTATGATAGGCTGTGAGCCTTTTATTAATGGTGTATCAAAGCTATTAACTGCAATTGAAGATGAAAATATAACTAATATTCGTATATGGCCAGATGATGCTCGTATATTAATGGATAGTTTGCAAAATAAAACTCTTTCACGTTGTTTTGTTCTGCACCCTGATCCATGGCCAAAAAAGCGACATAGCAGGCGTCGCTTCATTCAAACGGAGCAACTAGATCAATTTTCAAATCTAATGAAAGAAGGATCAGAGCTGCGCATAGCAACAGATGATTCTGATTTAGCAAACTGGATGTTTGAGAAAACATGGAACCACCCAAATTTTCAATGGCAAGCCAAATCAGCTGATGACTGGCGTATTAGACCAAATGATTGGCCAGAAACTAGATATGGTCAAAAGCAACTAGCTGGCAAGCCTAACTATTTCAGGTTCATCTCAGCCATTTAATTTATAGTCATTCCACTTAAATTTTACACGTTGTTATTTCGTCTCTCACCTAGGTTTACTAGGCTTCGTTCCTTATGCCTAGTGTAAAAATAAATTGAAAAGACTATATAGTAAAAATTATTGTTTAAATAAGAAATATTTAGCTTTTTTAATAGTTTTAGGAATTAGGCCTAGTTCATCAACATTTGCACCTGTGTATAGTGGGTATTTATACTTACCAAAATTAGGTACATTTACGGTTAATAGACCAACTTTATCACCTTTTTTGACCGGCGCTGATAGAGGGCCATCATATGATACTGTGAATTTTATTTTATCTCTTCCAACTTTTGGCAGAGTGAGAATAATATCCTCGCCAACCACTAAAGGCACATCGTTTGATACTCCAAGCCAAACCATAGCTTTATCTGCAACATCATTCTTTTCTAATAATTTAAAGTTTTCAAAACTGCGGAAACCCCACTCTAGTAGTCTTGCAGATTCATCAGCTCTTTCTTTTTCAGAGCTTAAGCCATTAACAACCAGTGTTAGTCGTCTATCATTACGTATGGCAGATGACATTAATCCATAACCGCCGGCCTCTGTATGTCCAGTTTTAATACCATCAACACCAAGATTACGAAACAATAAAGCATTTCTATTTCCCTGTTTAATATCATTATAAGTAAAGCTTTTCTCCCCAAAATAACTGTAATAATCTGGATAATCTTTAATTAAATGCATGGCAAGGGTAGATAAATCTTTAGCAGTTGAATAGTGTTTTGGGTTTGGCCAACCACTTGCATTCATGAACTGGCTATTTTTCATACCCATTGCGTGAGCCTGTGCTGTCATTGATTGAGCAAAAACTTCTTCTGTACCAGAGATTCCTTCAGCCAAAACAATTGTTGCATCATTTCCTGATTGTATAATTACTCCCCGTAATAAATCTTCGACACTTACTTTTGTGCCTAAGCCAACAAACATTTTTGACCCGCCTTTTTTCCAAGCTTTCTCGCTAACTGGCAATTTATCATTTAGAGATAATCGACCTTCCTTTAAAGCATCAAACACCATGTAGACTGTCATTACTTTACTCATAGATGATGTAGGCATTCTGCTCTCAGAATTTTTTTCTAATAATACAGTACCAGTTGAATTTTCAATTAAAATAGCTTGCTTAGCTTTAGTACTTTGCATCGCCTGAGCTTGTAGATTAGTTGTGTACATACATACACAAATAGCCAAAACAATGATGTATGCTAGGTTTTGAGTTTTCATATCTTAGTCCTAATATTCTTATCTAGTGATTTAATTTTCTACAATTATATTCATTTTGTCCAAATGTCCTGAATTTTGAACATCTTGTTTTATAGAATTTGCTTCTTGCATAGTTTTAAGAGGCCCTATGCGTACACGGTAAAGAGGCTTATTTCTTGACTGCACTTCACTTATTTCAGCCAAAACAATCTTAGATAGCTTCTTACTTAACCTATCTGCATTATCATAAATAGAAAAAGCACCCGCTTGAATGTAAATATTTTTTGCTTTACCAGTTTTGGGTTTATTTAATTGTTCAAGGTCTGGTGATAGCTCTTGAAGCGATAAAGGTCTTACATCATAGTCGGTTGTAGTTTCATTGTCTGAATAATAAGATGTTTCTTGGGTTTCAGACCATTCTGGCTCTTTAATGTTATTACCGTAGTTGTTACTTTTATTTGCTGCCTCAGCTTCAACTTGACGTGAAGTCATAACAGGGCGCTGTAGGCTTTCTGGCATATTATCAAATTGTATCTTACCTATAGGTTCATACTCTATTTTAGCATCATTTTCTAAATATGCGACATTGTGCATAAGCTGTGTATTAGTTTTTTTCTTATAATTTGCTCTATAGTTTTCTTTGGGAGCTTCGCTATACCTCATATTGCTAGTATCATGTCCATTTTGTGCTGCTCTTGCTACTTGCCTACTTTGTTCTGGCAGCACTTCCAAGCGTATTTTTGCTGTGCCTTTTCCAATTACTCCAAGTTTTTTTGCGGCTGCTTTTGATAAGTCTAAAATACGACCTTTTTCATACGGTCCTCTGTCATTGATGCGTACAATTGTACTGCGACCATTTTCAAGATTAGTAACTCTAGCCACAGCTGGTAATTGTAGAGTCTTATGAGCTGCGGTCATATCATATTGATTATATATTTCGCCATTTGCTGTTTTCTTACCATGAAAACCAGGGCCGTACCACGAAGCAATACCTGTTTGCACCAAGTAAAAATCTTCTTTTGGATAATATCGTCTGCCTGCAATTTTATAAGAGCTTCCGACTTTATATGTTCCCTTTGACCTACTATCTTTTGTCCAAGGAGAAAAGGCTTTCTTAGTATAGTGGCTAGCCAATTCCATTTGAGAACAACCAGAGATACTAAAACTTAGTCCAATTAATAATAGTGTTTTATATATAGTTGTTTTTCTGAACATATGCCTCTCTTCTCCATTATTACTTTAGTAGCTAATATGATTGGATAATAATCCGATAGCTGTCGCAAAATATGTTGATTTATTCCATTTCATAATTACACGATAATTATCATACACCAAATATGTCTCAGTGTCTGCACCATTTATGAATTTTACCAGAGATCCTTGCATTTTAGATGATACTGGTAAAGCACTACCATCTATTTTTCGGACACCTAGTTTTTGCCATTCACTAAGTTGTTTCTTAACCTTTAGGTCAAACAAACTATCTTTCATATTGGCGGGTACTTGTACTTGTCTTCCCCAAAGTTCACCTGTTTTCCAGCCATGCTGGATCAGATAGTTGGCAGCAGATGCGAAAACATCAGTTTCTGTATGCCAAATATCTCTTTTACCATCATTATTATAGTCAACCGCATAATTCAAAAAACTAGATGGCATAAATTGACTTTGTCCCATTGCACCCGCCCATGAGCCTTTCATAGCTTTAGGTGTTATGTGTCCTTGTTCTAATACCAGTAGAGCATTAAAAAGCTCTTTTCTGAAGTATTCACTACGTCTGCCATCATAGGCAAGCGTTGCTAGAGCTTCCACAATACTAAAACCGCCAGTATAACCACCATAATTGGTCTCCATACCCCATAGGGCAACAATTATTGCTTTTGGCACTCCATATGATTTAGAGATTTTATTTAGTATATCGCTATGCTCATGCATCATACGACGACCTTTTTTAACCCTAGCTTTAGAAATTATCTTATGACGATATTCTTGAAAAGAAATACTGTTTTCTGGTTGCTTACGGTCAAGCTCAATAATTCGGGCTATAGGTTTTATATCATTGTTTAGGGCTTGATTGACAATATGCTTAGAAATGCCTTTTTCTAGGGCTTCAGCCCTTACATCTTTTAGCCATAAATCAAAGCTCTGCTCGTTCGATGCCATTGCAGGCTTGAAAGCTAGAGCTAGAACAATAAATATCCACAATAAATGTTTCATTAATACCTCTGTTATGGATTGATTGGAGACCAAGCGGGATCAGATCCATCACGAGGTGTGTTTAATAAACGTTCATTGAATCCTGTTAAATCAATTGTATATAATCGTGCAGACCGTTTCTCGCCTTTTCGACCAACAGCACGCTCTTTAAAATAAGAAAGCACACGACCATTGGGAGCCCAAGTAGGGCCTTCAACATGGTGTGCCTCAGTAATTAGTCTCTCACCACTACCGTCTGGTTTAATAACGCCAATATAAAAACGTCCTTTATACATCTTAGTGAAAGCGATTAAATCACCACGAGGTGACCAAACAGGATTGGCATATCTACCATTACCAAAAGTAATTCTATGCGCATCACGTCCATTTGCATTCATCACATATATTTGTTGTTTACCACCACGATCAGATTCAAAAACTATTTTTTTAGAATCTGGTGAATATGATGGGCTAGTATCAATAGCCATATTTGAAGTTAATCTTTTTACTTTTTTGTTTCTTAGATCCATAGTGTATATATCACTATTACCCTTAGTGGATAGGCTCATTATCACCTTGTTACCATCGGGTGAGAAGCGTGGGGCAAATGTCATTCCAGAAAAATCACCTAATACTTCTTGCCGGCCACTATCAATATCATATAGATAAACTCTAGGTTTATCATTCACATATGCCATGTAAGTTATTTGTTGCTGTGTTGGTGAAAAACGTGGAGTAAGCACAAGGTGACGACCGTCAGTTAAATATTTATGATTCTCACCATCTTGATCCATAATTGCTAAACGTTTGACACGTCTATTTGCAGCACCTGTTTCAGAAATATATACAATACGAGTATCAAAATAGCTGTCTTCACCAGTCATGCGGTTATAAATCACATCAGATATTATATGAGCAATTCGTCGCCAATTATCAGGAGTTGTCATGTAGGCAACGCCTGCTATTTGCTTTTCTACGACTACGTCCCATAAACGGAATTCTACTCTAGTACGCCCATCTGCTGCCTGTCCGATAGAGCCAGCAACCAAAGCTTGCGATCTAGTTGAACGCCAAGCACCAAAATCAGGGTTCTCTACTAAAGTATTAGCTTCTTGTATATTTAAATTCGATGGAAAAACATCAAACAATCCAGTGCGTTCCAAATTACTTTGAATTACTCTAGCCATGTTTTTAGCTAAAGTTTTGTTCTCATCTCTTTCAGTATAAAAATTGGGTATCGCAATTGGAATGACCTTAGCATTTCCAGAGCCTACTTGTACTTGCAAGGGGGCAGCAGATACAAGATTTGGCAATATAGTAAATATAACCAATAATAAAGATATGTATAAATAATGTATGGATTTAAGTTGTATCATTTTATTCCTCTTTAAATATTAAAACATATCTTGTGGATCAAAAGTAACAATAATTTCTTTCCACGATCTATATTTTTCTGGTGGAAGCTCTAATGGTGAGCATTCCGGATTATATACTGCACGCAAAGCACTATCAGCAGCCGCTCTAAAGAAAGCATCTTTCTTATACTGCGATTGATTAACTATTTTTGCATGATGCACTGTCCTGTCTGAATTGACAACCATGAAAATGTCAATTGAAAGGTTTTCTGCATTTCTAGCACCAATGGAAATATTCCAACAACTAGATAATTGCCGTCTTAGAAGGTCAATTTCACTAATTGTTACGGTGGTTCCCAAAGGTATGTCATGACCTTTCTCTTTTTTATCAAGGTTTAACTTGCTTAGGAAGTCCTCACTATTAATGTCTTTTTCTACAGTTTTTTTAGGTTGCTCTAGCTTTTCTGTTTTGATTTGACCATCAGCTAAATTCTTCAAAACGGAAGAAAAATCTTGCTCTGCCTTAGGTTCAGTTTTTTTCTTAATTGGTTTTCTAGGTGGCTTCTTCTTTGGAGGCACCAAAACCTTATTTGAGGTTTCTTTGATTACTTCTTTTTTTGCTTGTTTTTTATTTTTATCCTGCTTTTCTAGCAATGGGGCTTTCGTAGTTTGGCTTTTACTTGTAGCGGCTTTTGCAGGTTTTTCTGATTTTTTTATTGGCTTAGTTTTTTTTTCAACCTTTTTTTTCTTAGGCTGGCTTTTAGCCTTACTAATTTTCCTTTTGTTCGTTTGAGTCTTTTCTGCAACTTCAATGATTTCAACTGATATATTAGGCGGTATATCAAGTTCTTTTTTTGTCCATAACCAACCAGAGCCAATGGAGAATATAACAATTACAACAACATGTAATAAAACCGATAAACTAATTGTTTTAATCCGCATTACTACTGTTCAACCTTCATTAATTAGACTTAGAAATAAGGGCTATTTTGGATAGACCAGATTTATTAATTAAGACCATAATTTTCATGACTCTGCCGTAATCAACATTGGTATCTGCCTTAACGTAGACCTGTTGATTGGTAGATTTACCTGCAATATGCCTTAATGTTTTAATTAGTTCAGCTTCATTAGTTTGATTATCGCCAAAATAAATATCACCATTATTATCAATTGTAACTTCAACAGGAGTATTGTCTTGTTTTTGAAAGGCTTTTGCCTTTGCATCGGGCAGTTCAATTTTTACTCCAGCCGATAAAAGTGGAGCTGTAATCATAAACACGACTAATAAAACCAGCATTACATCGACAAAAGGAGTTACATTTATCTCTGACATTCGGTTATGCCCACGACGGCGACTGCTTACTCCTTTTAATCGACCTTGTAATTGAGCTCCCATTGAATAGTCCTTTTATTGTAGTTAATGTTCTACCCATTTTAGAACAATGGAATGAAGCTTTCTAGGAAAACATCAGATATTCTTTGTGCTTTCGCAGGCGTATCAATCATATCTTGACGAATTTCTACAATCATCGAGGGGATACCACGTGACGTAGCTTGTAATTCAACTGTGTTGTTAAAATTCTTATCTTCTTTAAGTGAATATGGCTGATTATCACCGATACACATATCAGGATTATTTTTCTGCAAGGATAAGATTATTTCTTGTGAACGATAATCATCATCCATCCATAAGATACCAATTTCCCATGGACGTTTGTAATTATTCATTTCAGGGGTGAAACTATGTATAGATAGCATAAAACTGTCTTTGCCATCATTTATTCGTTCATCTATTTTAGACCTTATTGTGTTCTGATATGGATTATATACTTCATCTATGCGTGCCTGTCTTTCTTGATCAGAAATATTTTTATTCCCAGGTACTTGGATACCATCGCTAACAGGCATCATGAAATCACTATGAGTAGGGCCTCTATTCACATCAGCAACTAACCTAGAATAATGTGCAATAAATGTAATTGCATCTAGCTTTTCACCAATATATGAGCCTACTTCTTCAGTGCCGATATCATAAGTGATATGCTTTTTTGTTTCTGCCTCAGGAAGACCAAGATTATTAAGTTTTTTTGGAAAGTTCTGTCCTGCATGATCACAAACAATCACAAATTGACTCGTGGACGTATTTTCTCTTTCAATACGAAAGGGTTCTAAATCATTTTCTTCAAGTAATTTGTAATTCGACATATGCATTTTTCACTATATATATTTTTATATATATTTTTATACACTTTTTATAGCTTGCGTGCAAACTTTACTTCACGGTGAACGCCAACAGATAAAATTAAACCAAAACCAAACAATACTGCCATCATAGCAGAGCCACCATTTGATATCATTGGTAGAGGTACACCAACAACAGGAATCAGCCCCATAACCATTGCAATATTTATAAATATATAAAGGGCAAAATTAATAATAATCCCCGTGGCTAATAAGCGACCATATTGATTATAACTGCGTCTGGCTATTAAGAAACCATAGGCAATAACCATGGCAAGGATAGTAAATAAGCTTAATCCTCCAAGCAGTCCCCATTCTTCGGCTAATAAAGTAAATATAAAATCTGTTTGCTTTTCTGGTAGAAAGTTAAGGTGACTTTGAGTGCCTTGTAGGAAGCCTTTGCCTTTAATTCCGCCAGAGCCTAGAGCAATTTTTGATTGAATAATGTGATAGCCATCACCTAAAGGGTCATTTTCTGGATTAATAAATGTTAAAATACGCTTTTTTTGATAGCTATGTAAGAATTGCCAAAATATCGGCATAGATGCCATAATTAATGCTATAACACCACCAAACATCCATAAAGGAACTCCAGATAGGAAAAACAAACTACCAGCCGCTGTAATAAGCATTAACGCTGTACCTAAATCAGGTTGTATTAAAACAAGAGCAGATGGCAAAGCAACTAGAATTAGAGGTTTTATTAATAGCAATGGACTTTTAACATCTTCTAGATTAGCACCATGAAAAAATCTTGCTAGAGCCATAATTAAAGTAATTTTCATCACTTCAGATGGTTGTAGACGCATAAACCCTAGGTCAATCCAACGTTGAGCTCCCATGCCTATATGTCCTTTTACTTCGACCGCTATTAATAATAACAAAGATAAAATATAAAACGGATAAGATAGTTTGAGCCAAAAGCGGATATTTATCATTGCAACTATCATCATACCGCAAAAGCCAGCACTAAAACGTATGATATGCTTCGATGCCCAAGGCTCTAGGTTGCCATTTGCCGCAGAATACAATGCCAATAAGCCAATCATTCCAACAATTATAATCAACAGAATTAGACCAAAGCTTAATTGCTGTATTTTCTCAAAGAATGATAAATTTTCGTTTTCTCTATACATGTTGATAATTATATAACTATTAGTATCTTTGTTGTAACAAAAAGATATTACTCTACGAATATTTATATAGACAGTATATTAACGAGCGATGGCGAAGCGGGCTTTGCCCGAAAAATATTATATAAAGGATAAAAATCATGCCCAGCTTTAAATGGAAATTCATCAGATTATTTTTTGTAGCTGCATAGCTTAGATGTGCATACCACTTGCATAAGGAACGTTAAAACAATATGATTTCATTGAGGTTATATTATTGTTCGGAGAAAATATATTGGTTACTAAATACTATTCACTTAATTACAGTAACAACAAAGGTAACGCCTTATTTTTAATTCTAATCGCTGTAGCCCTATTTGCTGCATTATCTTATGCGGTGACAAAATCAAGCAAAGGTAGTGGGACTATTGATAAGGAGAAAGCCATAATTGAAGCTGCCCAAATAATGGAATACAGTGCTTATTTGGAATCAACCTATACACGTATGGTCTTATTGGGTACACCGCGAAATCAAATTAAATATGCTGAAAATAGTGCAGTGTCTCGAACGGATGAATGCATAAGTGGTACTGGCTGTCTTTTTGTCTCAGAAGGGGGGGGCTACTCTTTATAAGGGAACGGAGTATTCATACGATGCAACGTTAATAAAAGGATTTTATTTTACTTCTAAAGACCCTACATCACCTGATTATAGTCCTTTTAACTATTCATTTGATGATATAGCTGGAGCAGATACGCTTTTTCTTATGTGGGGTATTCCAGATAATATTTGTTCCCAAATTAACAAAGCTATGACTGGTGATTCAACTATTCCTGTTGTTGCTGTCAAGTACAATAATGCTGTGCCACGCATGCAACGTGTTGGCTGTATTCGTAGCACACCAGATGCTGGACAGAATCTTTATATTCATCTTATAGATGATCCATCGTAACGGAATAGTTAAAGAGATAGTTTTTTGGATGCCTTTAATTTTAGTGCTTATGAGAATATAACCTTTCTTTAAAAATCATCATATATTCTCGTTGTAACAAAAAGATATTACTCTACGAATATTTATATAGACAGTATATTAACGAGCGACGGCGAAGCGGGCTTTGCCCGAAAAATATTATATAAAGGATAAAAATCATGCTCAGCTTTAAATGGAAATTCATCAGATTATTTTTTGTAGCAGTATTACTAATTATGAGTACAACCGCAATTGCTGTGTCTTTAACTGAGAACAGCCAAGCATCTTCATGGAGCATTGCTTGGCCAAAGACTGATTTTTCCAAGCATAGCATTCCATTATCAGAAATAATGTCAGGCGGCCCTGCTCGTGATGGTATTCCTCCTATTGATAACCCTAAATTTAAATCAGTAGACAAAATAAAGAATATTCAACCCAAAGAGCCTGTTATTAGTCTTGTGGTTAATGGCGAGGCGAAAGCATACCCATTGCAAGTTATGACATGGCATGAGATTGTTAATGATAGAATTGGTAATATTCCAGTGACTGTTACTTATTGTCCCCTTTGTAATGCAGCAATTGTTTTTGATCGTCGCCTAGATGGTAAAATCTTGGACTTTGGCACTAGTGGTAAATTACGTCATTCTGACTTAATTATGTATGATCGCCAAACAGAAAGCTGGTGGCAACAGTTTTTAGGTGAATCTGTAGTTGGTGTAATGACAGGAGCTAAACTTAAAAGAATACCTGCCAGATTAGAGAGCTTCCAGAGGTTTAAGAAGAAATACCCAGAAGCTATGGTCTTAGTTCCAAATAATAAAATGTCACGTCAATATGGTAGCAATCCATATGCGGGATATGATGGATTGCAAAAGCCATTTTTATATAATGGAGCAATGCCAAAAGATTTAGCGCCAATGATGCGTGTTGTTGTGGTAAATAAAACAGCATGGACTCTGCCATTAATACAGAAAAAATCTCCATTAGAAGTCTCTATTAACAATAAGGCCTTTATCATTAATTGGTCTTCAGGACAAAATTCAGCTCTAGATACAAGAGCTATTGCAAAAGGACGAGATGTAGGAAATATCACGGTGCAACAAAAGCATAAAGACGGCAGTTTAGATGACGTTCCCTATGACGTCACCTTTGCCTTTGTATTTCATGCCTTTTATCCAGATAGCATAATTAACCAATAAGTTGAGGACTATACTGCAGCGGCAGAGTCATTCATGTTAGGATCACGTAAGACGTAGCCTCTACCCCATATTGTCTCAATATAATTTTTACCATCAGCAACATCAGCAATTTTCTTGCGAAGTTTACAGACAAAAACATCAATAATTTTTAATTCTGGTTCGTCCATACCGCCATAAAGGTGGTTTAGGAACATTTCTTTAGTTAATGTCGCACCTTTACGTAAGGATAGTAATTCTATGATAGAGTATTCTTTGCTAGTTAAATGCACAGGAACTCCTGCAATATCAACAGTTCTACTATCAAGATTAACGTTTAAGTCGCCAATTTGAATTATATTATGAGCATGTCCTTTACTTCTACGGACTATCGCTTGAATACGAGCCATTAATTCACGCTTATCAAACGGCTTAGTTAGGTAATCATCTGCACCGTAACCTAGGCCTTTAATTTTACTATCTAGCTCTGAAAGTCCAGATAAAATTAAGATAGGAGTTTCTATTTTTGCTGCACGTAAACGTTTTAAAACTTCATAGCCGTCCATGTCTGGCAACATTAGATCCAAAATAATGATATCGTAATCATAGAGTTTGCCAATTTCTAAACCATCTTCACCTAAATCTGTAGCATCTATTGTATACCCGTCAGATTTCAGCATTAGCTCAATACTCTTTGCAACAGAAAGATCGTCTTCAATTAGCAATACACGCATATTTTATCTCCTAAATTTATTTTTTTATTTTTTTGTTTTGTGAATCGTAGTAAGAAAAATTTAACCCACCCTAATAATATATTAATAAATTCTTTAAGAAAGGTTAACTCTTTTTTATTTTTTGTAATTAATTAACAATTATTAACAATTATTAACATTTTAAGTTAGCCATATAGTGGTTTTTAATAAGAATATTAAAAACCACGTTCAAATGCCACTTAAGGCTTCGGGCAAAGCCCGCTTCGCAGTCGCTCGTTATAATTTCTATTAATAATACAATATTTTTTAATAGAAGTTACTATATCTGTACAACTTGCTTTCTGTATGATAAAAGTTCAGTATTAAATAATTAAAAGGATTTAGTTAAAAGTAATGATTTTAGAAGTACTTATTATCCTTGTGGCGATGGTTGCCTTCATTCATTTTGGTCAGAGAGTGGCACCATATATTGGGCTAATAGACCACCCGTCTGAAGCTAGAAAGAAACATAAAAATGCTACTCCAGCAATTGGTGGGGCTGTTATTTTTATAGTTTTTACATTATCTTTATTAATATTTTTGCCAATGCTCTCAAATATTTATTCAACATTGTTGGCTGGAATGGGTGCATATGTTGTGCTTGGCGTTCGTGATGATATAAAACACATTAGGGCACATAAAAAAATGTTACTACAAATTGTGATAGCATTGTTTTTTGTTGCTGGTGCAAAAATGGAAATTCATTTATTAGGCAATATTTTTGGTATGGGTGATATTGGCACTAGATGGGCTGCATTTCCGTTTACTGTTCTGTGCATCATTGTACTTATTAATGCAATTAATTGGATTGATGGTCTAGATGGTTTAGCTGGCGGAGTATTGTTTTCAATACTCGGTTTGCTTTTCTATTCTACATATGGCTCGGTAATAACTCCGATAATAATCATACTTATGGCTACAATTGCAGGCTTTCTATTATTTAATATACGGACAATGTTTCGTGCGAAAGCGGCTATATTTCTAGGAGATGCTGGCAGTTTAGGCCTAGGTTTCGCTTTATCTTGGATTGTTATTTATCTTACACAAATAGAAGTCACTCATCAGCTAACGCCGATGGTTGCTGTTTGGATTATTTCCTATCCTATTTTTGATATGATTAGTAGCATGATAAATAGAACACTTAATAAAACGCCACTTCATTCGGCGGATAATATGCACATGCATTTTTTAATTCAAAATTTAGGTATATCTGTGCAAAATAGTAGTTATATTTTAATCACTACTTCAACATTGTATGGGTTGATTGGTATTTTTGCACATAGGTTTGGATTGCCTGAATTTGGACTAACTTTTTTATGGTGTGTTACTTTATGTATTCACTTTGGAGTTTTTCGTTGGTTGTCTATTAGTGGGCTGTCCACTAAGAACATCAACTAAAACATTCTCAAGTGTTTTTCCAATTTGTGTATAGCTATTATTTTTTAAAATTGAATTATAGCCATTTTTCCCAAGTTGTTCACATTCATCATCTGACATTTTTTCTAGTTTTAGTACAGCATTTGCTATTGCCTTGGCATCATTGGCGGCAACAGTTATACCTGCATTTGCCAGTTTTATAGGATTAGTTGGGGCAGAACAGCCAATTATTGTTGGTCTGCCAACACCCATATAATCATATAGTTTATTTGGTGATACCCCGCCTTCACGTAAAACATTTAAATCTTTAAAATTCATAATAAATGCATTTGCTTGTTGTAACTCCGCATATATTTTATCTTTGGGCAGAGGTTCAAAGAACTTAAGGTTTGTAATATTTTCGTTTACAGCACGCTCTTGTAGACCTGCTTTATCAGTGCCATCGCCTATAAAAATAAATTCAATATTACTATTAGTACCTTGGATAATTTTAGCCGCATTTAATATAGCATCTAAGCTGTTTGCAGGGCCATGAGCACCTGCATAATATATTTTAAACTTCTTTGATAATTCGGGCTTCTTATATTTAGGTAGCTTATCAATATCTACTCCATTAGGAAGCCACACAATATTGTCTGGATTGCCTCCATTACGTGCTACATGATTTTTTATTGTAGGAAGTGGCGTTATAATTCGATCAGCATTTTTATAAAGATACTTCTCAATCATTCCAACTAATATAATAAAAGGATGGTACTTTGAAATGCTACCGATATCAATCAATGAAAGAGGCCATAGATCTCCCATATGCAGGATATAAGGCACTTTATACCTCTTTGCTATTAGTAATGCGGCTAATGCTGCAAAAGGTTCTGGAGAACAGCCAATTATTACATCAGGCTTTTGCAATTTATTAAAGCCTGTTCTAAGCATTAAACGCCAGAAAAATATAAACATGTTTACAACACGTTTTATATAACCCTCACTACTGCTAATCGTTTTAAGCCAAAGAAATGGTATATTATCATATATTTCATATAAATAATTTTTACCTTTAGGAATTATAGTATCTTTGTTCTTATGATTAAGATTTGCCGCAATAATTGTCGGGCTATGTCCTTGTTTTTCTAGTTCTTTTGCCAGCATAAAATGCTTGGTGATGCCAGATAGGAACGGAGGCATAGCATAATGATGTATAATCCAGACGTTCATTCTATTTCCTTGATTCCTTCATTCATTTTAACTGTAACGACAAAGAGAAGAGCTACTGTTAACTGTAAACCAACCAGCCAGCTTTGCCATACTCCATACCCAACAAGGTTGACTACAAGCGTAGCTGTAAAACATGCAATTATAAATTTTAGGTATTTTTCGTTGAACAATAAAAAGTGTTTTAGACATAGATAAATAAATATTACACCGCTTAAAGCACCAATAATTCCTAATTCTATCCATAGTTGGAGGGCAAAGTTATGTGGATGAAATACTCTGGTTCTTAAATATAATATTTGAGCGCTGTCAAAGTCTTTAATATATTTTGTTGCTTCAATACCCCAACCATACCAAGGTTGTTCTAATGCCCTTCTTGCAACGAAATCCCAAAGCTCCATACGTTGCCCAGCACTAGCATTTCTCCAATCAACCAAAATCTCTGGACGTAAATTGTATAACCATTGTGCTAGCCAAGGGCTTATAATAATTCCAATAATCGTGGCACTGCAAATAGCATATAGTAGGCATTTAGGTTTTTTAAAAGATAAGAATAAGGATAAAGAGCCAAATATTAAAGCAACCATTGCCGATTGACTGGTTGCAGAAAATATTGCTGAGAACACAGCTATAAGCACGGCAGGTATAAGTAGCTTATTCTTTTCTAGCCATAAGTTTAGAAGCACAGGCCATATCAATAGAGATATAATAATAAGTGACCAATTAATTTTTGCAGGTGCGACAACTTCCTCTGCGGGCAGGGAGCGAAGAAAATGGTATATCGGGTATTTCAAATATGTTTCTATGATTAATAAAATTGAGGCAAAAATTAGAGTATAAGGTAGATATTTGAAAGCCTGTATATTAACAATATTTACAGATCTTGCTGTAAATAACAAAAGTAAGCTTGGTATAATGATGGCGGTAAGTTTGATAACACGCATAATCGTTGCATCTGGATTAACTGCCCAGAAATAACTTATGCCAGCAAACATAAGAAATACAGAAATAAAACTCAAAAGAACCCAGTCAATTTTTGGGGTTTTCTTATAGGTAAATATATACTCAATAAAAGCGATTAATCCAAGTGTTGGCGGAATAAAGCTAAAAGCGCGAGGTGCAATAACACCAATAATCGGCAGTGCAATAATACAAAAAGTTATAATTAATCGTGATATATGCATTAAACTTCTACTAATTGTCCATCTTGTACTTCATATTTACGGTTTTCTCGTGGGCATGTTAAATCATAGCTAAGAATTTCTCCAGCATGTGAAACCCACCCGATTCTTTTTGCTGGAATACCAACCATTAAAGCATGTGGTTTAACATCTTTGGTGATAACCGCTCCTGCACCAATCATTGAGTATTCTCCAACAGTATTGCCGCAAACAATAGTGCAGTTTGCTCCTAGTGTAGCACCTTTTTTAATTAGGGTTTTACGGTATTCATCTTTACGTTCGATGTTTGCTCTTGGGTTGTAAACATTCGTGAATACCATAGATGGGCCACAGAATACATCATCTTCTAATATAACGTCATCATATATAGAAACATTATTTTGTACTTTAACTTGATTACCAATTTCTACACGATTTGCAACAAAAACATTTTGTCCAAATACACAATTTGTTGATATTTTTGCACCACCACAAATATGTGTCCAATGCCATATTTTTGTACCAGTGCCAATGGTCGCACCATCATCAATAACTGCTGTTTCATGCACAAAATAATCGGACATTTTTATACCTTAATTCTTTAATTTTTAGAAAGTTATTGGCTGTTTCTTTTCACTAGATTTATAAATAGCGTCTAGTAATTGCAGAGAGTGAAGTCCCCCATCACCGCTAATTAACGGTGGTTTTGTACCCATAAAAACACTAATAATATTCTCATAGTATCTTACGTGACCAAAACCATATACAGAGGCGGTTTCATAATTAGATTGCCTTATTGCATCATCATTTGGCCATTGATCGGCAAATTCCCAATGCTCAATTGCATTCATTGCAACACCGCCAATTTTAACAGTTCCTTTTTCGCCTATAATTGTGCAAGAACCTTCATAATTTTTTGGGTAAGTTAGCACAGTCATATTTATTGACCCTAAAACACCATTTTCCCACTCAAAAATCGCAGAGCCAGAATCTTCAGTATCAATATTTCTAGCTAGAGTTTTAATATTAGCATAAACGCTTTTAGGCTGGGTATCGCCAGCAATCCACTGCATTAAATCGACATAATGACTAGCTTGAGTTAAAAAAGCACCACCGTCCATATCTTTGCTTCCATGCCAATCGCCGTCAACATCATAATATGACTGTGGTCTTGTCCAAAATACATTTGAGGTTATCATATATATCTTGCCAAAACGCCCCGTTGTGCAAGCTTTCCAGACTTCTTGTACAGTATCATTTAGACGATTTTGATGAATAACAAATAGTTGTACATTTTTTTCTTTGCAATAGTTATTAACTTTTATTCCATCTTCCAAAGTAATAGCCATTGGCTTTTCTGTGATAACATGTACCCCAGCATCAGCGACCTGCATAATATGTTTAGGGTGAAGCCCATTAGGGGTTGCAATGGTTACAATGTCTAGCTCTTCATGATCGAGCATATCTTGTATATTTGTGTAGTGGTTTGCTTCCATTTTTTTAGCAGCTGCAATTGCAGATTCTTCAATGACATCACAAACAGCAACAACCTCTATATTTGTAGTGTGTTGTTCTAAAGCTTCAAAATGCTTGTTTGATATACGTCCACAACCGATAAATCCTAAGCGGATTCTGCGATCTTTAATTGTGGAGAGGAGATGTTTCATAGTGCGGCCTCTTTAGTGGTTTCTATGATAAATTGTTGATCTTTTTTATTTAAATAAGGGTGCATTGGTAGGCTTACGACACTTTTTGCTACTTTTTCTGAAATAGGAAGTTCACCTACTTTGATATCAAGTGATTTAAAAACTGGTTGCATATGCAATGGTATAGGGTAATGAACGGCCGTTGGGATATTCACAGCCTTTAGCTTTTCGCAGAAATCATCACGATTATTAACTTCAATTGTATATTGAGCGTAAACACTAGTATAACCCTCTTTAATTACTGGAGTTTTAACGTATTCTTTTAATTGGTCTGTATATCGCTCACCAATTTTAGCCCGTTGCTTGACTTCATCTTCAAATATTTCCATTTTTGCTAATAATATGGCGGCTTGCAATGAATCCAACCTAGAATTTACACCAACTATAGTATGGCAATATCGCTTTGCTTGACCATGATTCGCAATCATACGTAATCTATCAGCAAGTTCTTGGTTGGAGGTGAAAATCATTCCGCCATCACCGTAACAGCCGAGTGGCTTAGAGGGAAAAAAACTTGTTGTGGCAATAGAAGATAAATTACAAGACTTTTTACCATGATATTCTGCACCAAAACTTTGAGCCGCATCTTCAATTACAATTAGATCATGTTTTTTAGCAATAATATTAATAGCAGCCATATCAGAACATTGTCCATATAGGCTAACAGGCAGAATCACACGAGTTTTTTCTGTGATTTTCTCTTCAATCTTTGTTGCATCAATATTATAAGTATCTGGATCTATATCAACGAATACTGGCTTTAACCCTAATAAAAGAATCACCTCGCCAGTTGCAATAAATGTGAATGGAGTCGTGATAATTTCATCGCCAGCCTTTAAATTAAGAGCCATTAACGCCATTTGCAGGGCATCAGTACCATTGCCGCAACCAATAGCATATTCTGCCCCTGTGTATTGGCAAAGCTTTTCTTCTAAGGCTTCAACTTCTGGGCCTTTTATATAGCGACCATGGTCTAAAACCTCAGCTATACGCTTGTTTAGATTAAGTTTAATTTCTTTTTGCTGTTGCTTTAAATCAATAAAATCCATTGTACCATTCCAATAATTTATAGATATGTATGTTTATTGTATAGCAATAGCAGATATAAAATAGCAAGATTTTTAATTTCCTAAATTAGGAAAAATGTGATATTTAAATTAAATAATAATTATAAAGAAGGAGATACATCATGCAACATATGCAGCAAAAAGTCGTGCAAGACAATAATGAAGAAATTTCTTTTATTGATACGCTTTGCGATAAATTCAAAGAACGCAAGGCTACTATTGGTATTGTTGGTTTAGGTTATGTTGGTTTGCCACTTGCTTCTGCAACATGTAGTGCAACATTCAAAACAATTGGCTATGATGTTGATGCTACAAAGATTGAGAAACTTTCCAAAGGTGAGTCTTATATCGGCGGTGTTTCTGATGATAGCATTGCAAAATTTGTAGAATATGGACTTTTTGAAGCTACAGATGATTTCTCAAGGCTTTCTGAATCTGATGCTATATTGATTTGTGTGCCGACTCCCATTACTAAATATCGTGACCCAGACTTATCATATGTTATTAAAACAACGGAAGTTATCGCAAAATATTTGCGAGCAGGGCAATTAATTATCCTAGAGTCCACAACATATCCAGGGACTACTACTGATGTAATGCGTCCAATATTAGAGGAAGTATCAGGGCTTAAGTCTGGCGTAGATTTCTTCATTGCATATTCACCAGAGCGGGAAGATCCTGGTAATCCAGACTTTAACACAGCTGCAATCCCTAAAGTTGTTGGTGGTGATGGAGCAGATGCTTTGCGCTTATCACAAACCATGTATGATGAATTTCTAACTGGATATACAGTTCCTGTGTCGTCGCCAGCAACGGCGGAGGCTGTAAAGTTAACTGAGAATATTTTTCGTTCAGTTAATATTGCCTTGGTTAATGAACTTAAAACTATTTATAAAACACTAGGCATTGATATTTGGGAATTGATAGAAGCGGCAAAAACTAATCCATTTGGCTATATGCCTTTCTATCCTGGCCCGGGGCTTGGTGGTCACTGTATTCCGATTGATCCTTTTTACTTGAGCTGGAAGGCTCGTGAACATGGGATTTCTACACGATTTATTGAGCTTGCGGGTGAAATTAATGTTTCAATGCCAGCCTATGTTATTCGTCAATTAGCTACAGTGCTAAATGAGAGATATTCTAAGCCATTAAATGGCACAAAAATTCTTATTTTAGGTGTTGCCTATAAAAAGAATGTTGCTGATTTACGTGAAAGTCCAGCTTTTGCAATTATGGATTTATTGCGAAAATATCGTGCAGAAACATCTTTTCATGATTCTCATGTGTCTGAGATACCAGATTTAAGGGAACACCCTGAATTTAAAGGGCTTAAGTCTGTAGAGCTAACGCCAGAGATTCTAAGATCTCATGATGCTGTGATGATAGTTACAGATCATGACAACATTGATTATGATTTTGTTGCAAAACATGCAAAGTTGATTGTTGATACACGTAATGCAACACATAATATTTCTGAAGAATTTAAAGACAAAATTGTGAAAGCATAGCTTTATAGTCTTTTCAATTTATTTTTACACTAGGCATGAGGAACGAAGCCTAGTAATCTAGGTGAGAGACGAAATAACAACGTGTAAAAGTTAAGTGGAATTACTATATTATGAGGAAAATATTAACTGTCATTGGAGCTCGCCCACAATTTATAAAAGCGGCAACAATTTCACGTGTTATAAAAGAAAAATACTCCAATAAAATAAAAGAAATTATTGTGCATACAGGACAGCATTACGATGCAAATATGTCTGATATTTTCTTCACTGAAATGGAAATTCCAAAACCTGATTATTATTTAAATGTTGGTGGAAAATCACATGCCGAGATGACAGGAGACATGCTGACTAAGCTTGAAAAATTGATGTTGGAAGAAAAACCAGATGTTGTACTGGTTTACGGTGATACGAATTCAACTCTTGCCGCTGCCTTATGTGCTTCAAAATTATTGATACCTATCGCTCATATAGAGGCAGGTATGCGTGCTTATAATAAAAATATACCAGAAGAAATAAATAGAGTTATGGTTGACCATGTCACAAATCATTTCTTTTGTACAACAGATGTTCCAGCAAATAATCTGCGAAAAGAAGGTCTTGTGGATAATATTAATATAGTTGGTGATGTCATGTATGATGCTGTTTTATTTTATAAAGAAATAGCCCAGCCAACTGCCACAGTTAAAAACCTACCAGATGATTTTTATCTTGTGACGTGTCATAGACAGGAAAATACAGATAATAAAGATAATTTAATTAGTATTTTTAAAGCTCTTGAGATTTTATCTAAAAACAGCCCTGTCGTTCTACCACTGCACCCTAGAACAAAAAAATATATCGCAGAGTATGGAATAGATATAAGTAGCCTTAATATAATTGAGCCTGTTGGCTATTTTGATATGCTTTATTTATTAGAGCATTCAAAAATGGTTTTAACTGATTCTGGTGGACTGCAAAAAGAGGCATATTACTTTGAAAAGCCTGTAATTATTATGCGTGATCAAACAGAATGGCTGGAAATCGTTGAGCAGGGATTAGGAATATTAACTGGTGCAGATAAAGGTAAAATCTTAGATGCGGTTAGTAAGCTCCATGATATAAAATCATTCAAAGCAAATATATATGGTGATGGTAGAGCTGCGGAAAAAATTGTGGCAGTACTATCTAAGGTAGCCTAAAAATTATTTTTTAACCCAAGTCCCAACTTCATATCATAATTGCAACCTAACTAATTGATATATAACAGGTGCTGGGTTATGTAAAATAGATGAGGTGGTTTAAGGGGACTTGGTTTTTTTTAGTTCTTTTATAAATAATTCAGAAATTTCTACAACGGTATTCCAATCTGCTATGATTTGTGCGTGAAAAACTACCCGCTTTGATTCTTCTTCAAAAGAATGGGTCATCCACGGTATAAAACTTCCAAGAATTTCAATTTCACCCGAAAGGCGTTTATATTCATCAAACTGGTAATCTTTTAATGCATTATCTTGCAAAGTTTTTAATTCTTTTTCTTTTTTTTCTTCCTCTTCATTGAAAACATAAGGCGGTACATACAGCGAAATCCTATGTGCCAATGTATGGCGGAAATCTTCAATATAAGAGAACCATTTTTCATGCTCTTTGGTCTTCAAATATTTTTTCAAATCCTCAGGAAATGAACCTCGAACACATTTATATTTTTTTCCAAAGCCAATTTGAGAGTTTTCCAAAGGTTGATTTTTCTTATTCCGTACATTGTTTTCTTTAGCCCATATCCAAGCTAAATTGTCTAACGCCCCACAAATGTTGAAAACAAATGCTTGTAGATTGATTTCAGTATCATCCAATTCTTCTGATGAAAGCTTACGATCAATATCTGGAGGGCATATTCTGTAGATGTTATCGATACATCTCTTTAGTGTTTTCATTCGTCTAATAAATCCATGGTAAGCAAATTCAGCTGCTCGCTCACTCTGAAAACTATATGTGTTAAAACTTAAAAATAAAGACTCACATTTACCCTCTATCTCTTCGTAAGATTGTTTTAGTTCTTGAATGTTTTCTTTAGAGAAATACATTTTATTCTTTAATCTCATTTGTAGGTTTACTTCTTTCACTGTTAACCATTAACATAGATTTAGAATTACAGCTGGATATAATTTCATATAAACTATCTAAGTTTAAAGCTATACAGCCCTCCGTTGGGGTTTTATTTGGGTGCATTACATGCATGAAAATTGCACTGCCTTTATTCTTAATTGCAGGACTATCATTATAACCAAGCTCAACCACCAAATCATAAAGCTTATCATTTCGCCACATTTTTTCATATGACCCGTCATGCGGTAGCTCAACCAATTTATTATAGCTTTGACAATTGGCATCATCGCACCAACCAATATTTTTTAAAATTGATTGCATTGGTAGCTTTGTTTTGGGAGTGTTGATTTTATCTGCTCGATAAAAGACTCTACGCATTGCCCATTCTCCAGCAGGTGTTGCTCCATCGCCTTCTTTTTTATCTTCTGCAGAAACAATGCCACTGCGACCTAGTAAACAGGGGTATTTTTTGCCATTAAATGAAATTATGCCTTTTGTTTTATCATCTGCATTAGCAGAGACATAAATATTGTTATCAAGCTCTAAAACTGGGTAGTTGCCAGTTCTGTCCATTTTATAATTTCGCCATTTGGTAAAGTGTATAGGCTTGTTGTTTTCTAGTGGCTCGCCAAACATTTCCCAATTCCATATATATAATTCAATCATACGCAAGCGTATAAAACCATCAATAATATCCAACCATTTTTGGGGTAGCGGATAAACCTCAAGGTAAGATGACAGAAGCTTATCACGAAACTTTTGTTTATATTCATCTGATAAATCAAGGCTATTGAGATAGCATAAAGGCACAGCAAGGTCATAGATAAAAAAGTTATAAGCACAACCATCAAAATCAATCAAAGTTAGCTTGCCATTACTATCCATAAACATGTTGTCGCCATGTGCGTCCATATGGCTTAACCCATATACTTTTTTATCAATGGGTAGGCTATTATACCATTTTATTGCTTTTTCAAACTCTACTCTAGCATCTTTGGCTTTTGCGGGCAGGATTTTTAAAGCATTTTTAATTTCATTAATATCACGATAATGGAATCGTCTCATCCATGGTAGAAATGGTCTATATTTAGCGCTTGTTTTATGTAGATAACCTAAGTAACGTCCTAATTTTTTTGCATTGTTAATGTCATTATATAATTTATCTTTACCAATGATATTGCCATGAGCTTTTTCAAACATACAAATTGAATAGCTTGAATTTGCAGTCTTTATTTCCTCTACATCATTGTCGGCACTAGATGGAATAACTCCCGCAACTTGCAGGTTATTTTTTGCTAGAAATTGCATGAAAGCCATTTCAGCTCTTACATTATATACTGAACGATGCCTTTCTTCAGTTATACGCAATATATATTCAGGATTTGATGGAATACGATAAACAATATTTTCAGACGCACCGATAAATTGTGGTTTTGCAGATATTCCCCATAGAGCAATAGCTGATTCTGCTAGATCATATAATTCTTCTAAATTACGTTGATTTGCAAATCCTTCCATAACCACTACCATTGGTTTTTATTAGACTTATGCCACCATTGCTTTTTCCATCGCATCTCCCAGTCCAGCAGGGCTATCAGATACGATAATACCAACATCACGCATAGCTGCCATTTTACTGGCTGCATCACCTTTGCCACCAGCAATAATTGCTCCAGCATGTCCCATACGCTTACCAGCAGGGGCTGTAACGCCTGCAATAAAGCCTGCGACTGGCTTCTTACGAGGGTCATTTTTCAAGAATTCAGCAGCTTCTTCCTCAGCTGTACCGCCAATTTCTCCAATCATTAGAATGCCTTCTGTCTCATCATCATCAAGGAACATATCAATTGCATCAATGAAATTAGTGCCATTAACAGGGTCTCCACCAATACCGATACAAGTTGTTTGACCTAAACCATTAGCTGTTGTTTGAGCAACTGCTTCATAGGTTAATGTACCTGATCTGGAGACAATACCAATTTTTCCACGTTTATGAATATGCCCTGGCATGATACCAATTTTACATTCATCTGGAGTAATAACACCTGGGCAATTAGGCCCTATAAGACGAGTGTTTGAACCTTCTAATGCATGGCGTACGCGTACCATATCTAAAACAGGTACACCCTCAGTAATGCATATGATTAATTCGATTCCAGCATCAATTGCCTCTAGCATTGCGTCTGCGGCGAATGATGGTGGTACATACAAGACACTTGCTGTTGCGCCTGTATCACGTACAGCATCTTGTACTGTATTAAATACTGGTAGTCCAAGGTGTAATTGCCCACCTTTACCAGGGGTCACTCCACCAACCATTTGTGTGCCGTAAGCAATTGCTTGCTCAGAATGAAATGTGCCTTGAGCTCCTGTAAAGCCCTGACAAATAACTTTTGTGTTTTTTCCAATAAGTACAGACATTATGCAGCATCCTCTCTAACAGCATGAACAACTTTTTGTGCGGCATCAGCAAGATTATCCGCAGTAATAATATTCAGTCCTGATTTTTGTAATATATTTTTACCTTTTTCAACGTTAGTACCTTCTAGGCGTACAACTAAAGGCATGGTTAATCCCATCTCACGGGCAGCCACTATTACGCCCTCTGCGATAACATCGCAACGCATAATTCCACCAAAGATATTAACTAAAATACCTTCAACATTAGGATCAGATAGAATCAGTTTGAATGCCTCAGTAACACGCTCTTTCGTTGCTCCGCCCCCAACATCAAGGAAGTTTGCAGGAGATCCGCCATAAAGCTGGATAATATCCATAGTCGCCATAGCAAGACCAGCACCATTGACCATACAACCAATATTACCAGCTAGTTTAACGTAGTTTAATTCGTGCTCTTTAGCTTTTAGCTCTGTTTCATCTTCTTCTGACTTATCTTGCAGTTTTTCAATAGTTGGGTGACGATATAGAGCATTATCATCAAAGTTCATTTTTGCATCAAGTGGCAAAACCTCACCATCTTCAGTCACTACTAATGGATTAATTTCAACAATAGAGGCATCAAATTCTACGAATGTATTATATAATGCTGTGATTAACTTAACAGCTTGACCAACTTGTTTTCCTGTTAGACCTAGACCAAAAGCTAATTTGCGACAATGAAATGGTTGAATGCCCATTGCAGGGTCAATCGCAACTTTTTGAATTAGTTCAGGAGTTTTATCCGCAACTTCTTCAATATCAACCCCACCTTCAGTTGATGCCATGACAGTAATAGATGATGTTGCTCTATCAACTAGCATGCCTAAATAAAGTTCACGAGCAATAGCACAGCCAGACTCGATATAAATCCGCATTACTTCTTTACCCTCAGGGCCTGTTTGATGTGTGACTAATTGCATGCCAAGAATTTCTTCGGCTGTTGTTTTCACTTCGTCTAAAGATGTGACAACTTTAACGCCACCACCCTTGCCCCTGCCACCAGCATGTATTTGTGCTTTGACCACATATACGCTGGTATTTAAGCCTTTAGCGACTTCAACAGCTTCTTCAACAGTATATGCAACTCCACCGTCTAATACTGGAATTCCTCGAGATTTTAAAATTTCTTTTGCTTGGTATTCATGGATATTCATTTTTTATTCCTACTTTTAATAAGTCTATTTATTTTACAACGATTCAGCATAGCATTAAAAGAAAATAGAGCAAATAGGAAATGTTTAATTATTACACTTTACTTTTTATGACAGATTAATATACAATCCACTATCTTAAAATTGTTCAAAATTTAGATAGGATTAATAATGGCACGTAAGTATTTTGGAACTGATGGTATTAGAGGAACAGCAAATAACGGGTCAATGACTCCAGAAATTGTTTTAAATGCGGCAATGGCAACGGCTCAAATACTACGAAAAGGCAATCACAGACATAAAGTAGTTATCGGTAAGGACACAAGATTATCTGGCTATATGATAGAACCATCGCTTGTTTCTGGTTTTATCTCTATGGGTATGGATGTTGTGTTATTAGGGCCTATACCAACCCCTGCTGTTGCTATGTTGACTAGGTCTTTGAGGGCTGATTTAGGCGTGATGATTTCTGCCTCACATAATAGATACCAAGATAATGGTATTAAGCTTTTTGGTGCTGATGGTTATAAATTATCTGATGATATAGAGCTGGAAATTGAAAAATTAATGGATAACCCTGATTTAATAGAAAATAGAGCAATATCAGAGGATTTAGGCAGAGCTTCAAGGCTTGAAGATGAAAGTGGTAGATATATCGAACATGTAAAAGCCACTTTTCCTAAGGACTTAAGGCTTGATGGTATGAAAATAGTAATTGATTGTGCCAATGGTGCTGCCTATAAAGCTGCACCTAAAGTTCTATGGGAGCTAGGTGCAGAAGTAATTGCAATTGCAACAGAGCCAAACGGAACAAATATTAATAAAGATTGCGGTGCAACTGCAACCAATGCTATGTGCGAGGCTGTAGTCGAGTATCAGGCAGATATAGGCATTGCTTTAGATGGTGATGCTGACCGCATTATTATGTGTGACGAAAAAGGGCAGGTAATAGATGGCGACCAATTAATAGCTCTTATTGCTAAAAGCTGGCAGGAAAAAGGGTTATTACACGATGGTGTAGTAGTGACGACAGTTATGTCGAATTTAGGGTTAGAGCGTTTTTTAAGCGATAAGGGCATGCAGTTAAAACGTATGCCTGTTGGTGATAGATACGTTGTTGATCATATGCGTGCTAATAATTATAATCTTGGAGGCGAGCAATCTGGCCATATAGTTCTTGGAGATTACAGCACAACAGGTGATGGTATTCTTGCCGCTTTACAAATCCTTGCTATATTAAAAACCACTGATAAATTAGCTAGCGAGGCTTTGCATGTTTTTAAGGCTGTGCCACAAATACTAAAAAATATACGTTTCGAGCATAATATAGATATTGATACTTCAGAAGTTAATGGATATTTGTTGCATATTGAAAAAAGGTTAAATGGCAATGGACGTATTTTAGTTCGTAAATCTGGTACAGAGCCTTTAATTCGTGTAATGGCTGAGGGAGATGACGAAAAGTTAATAATTGAAATTGTTGATGAAATATCTGCTTGGTTATTGGAATTAGATAAGCCACAAGTTGAAACTTCAACTTTACCTATGGCTAAGTTTCGTCATTGCGAGCATAGCGAAGCAATCTAGTCTTTAGTTATAACTATAATTCTGGATTGCCACGTCAGGCTAACGCCCTCCTCGCAATGACGTACTAGGCTATAGAACCAATAAACTAAAGGGCTAAGCAATAATTATTAATATCACTTAACTCTATAGTTTTGCTTTAATTATCTAGCTGCTCTTCTTATTTTTTGAGATGTATAGTACAATGATTCTATAATGATAAATAATTACCAAATAATTGATTATAATGAGTTTGGAATTCCATTTATGGAAGTTCAAGGGGATAGTTTTCTCTATGAAGATCTGTATGAGTTAGTCGGCTGTCAACAATATATGACTACATTTAATTTAAAAGAAAATAGCCAATCACACAATAATTATGGTGAAGATGTTATAGGAGTTATTTACTATGCTTCTGAAACTATAGAGCAACTCAGACAAGGTATAGTTCAAAGCATTGATACTTCTTATATTAGAATAGTTTCTCCTAAAGTTAACTTATCAGAGAAGCTAAGAGCCAAACTAAGGTATTATGATGGAGTGCAAGTTTCAGATATTGAGAATTTAATTGGACAAGTCCTTAAATCTGTTCGTCATGAATATAAAAGTCATATGGACGAAAAGCCAGATAGACCTTTTTTAAGAGGTGGTGTTCAGGCTATTCCATTTAATGGTGATCATTATGCAGTAAGAGTATCACCTGATGGTCGTCTAGAGCAATTCTATGCTTTGAAAGATCATACTTAGTGTAAGTATAGTCATAATGCATTATTTTAGAGGCCTAGGTAAGGCTTTAAATCAAGTAAAACTACTCTAAAATGACAATATATGCGCCCGCTTGATTTGTGGTAGGGTATTAATTGTTGTCAATGTTTCGGCAGAAATTGGCTCATCAATAGATACCAAAGCAATTGCTTGATCCTTATTTGGAATACGACCTAAACGAAATGAGGCTACATTTACACCAGCATCACCCAAAACATTACCCAATGCACCGATTAATCCCGGTTTATCAAGGTTGCGTATAAATAGCATATTTTCTGTAAGTTCTGCCTCAACTGGCACGCCATCAATATTGACTACCCTTGGTAATTCTCCGCCAAATAAAGTGCCACTTGCTGTGTATGTATGGTTTTCTGTTGTGACATCTATGCGTATTAGGCTTTGGAAGTTTGCTGTGGTCTCTTTAAAAGTCTCGCTTATATCAATACCTCTATCTGCCGCACGAGCTGGCGCATTAACAATATTGACTCCATCTAAAATTGGACGTAGCAAACCAGCTAATAAAACGGCACTAAGTGGTTTAACATTTAAGGCACTAACTGAGCCTTCATAGGTAATATTTACAGATTTTATCGCACTTTGGGCAATTTGTCCTATTAGCCCGCCTAATTGTTCGGAAAGCTTCATATAGGGACGAAGTTTTGGTGCATCTTTGGCACTTACTGACGGCATATTAAGTGCATTCTGTACTGCTCCCGTTAGTAAATAATCTGCAATTTGTTCTGCGACTTGCACGGCGACATTTTCTTGAGCCTCTGCTGTTGATGCGCCTAAATGCGGAGTGCAAATTACTCTTTCATGCCCAAATAGAATATTGTTAGTTGCAGGTTCTTCTGCATAAACGTCAAGAGCTACGCCAGCTATATGTTGATTATCTAGAGCCTCTTTCAAGTCCTCTTCAATTACTAAAGCACCTCTAGCACAATTAATTAAGAATGCTCCTTTTTTAGTGTTCTTTAAGAAGTCTGCATTTACCATTCCTTTAGTTTTTTCTGTGGCTGGAGTATGCAAAGTGATGTAATCTGCACGGGATAAAAGCTCATCTATATCAACTTTCTCAATTCCTATTGCTTTAGCTTGCTCATCTGTCATGAATGGATCGTGGGCAACTACTCGCATTTGTAGCCCTAAAGCTCTATTTGCTACAATTTCCCCAATATTTCCACAGCCTATGATACCCAAGGTTTTGCTGTAGAGTTCCTGCCCCATGAAACTTGATTTTTCCCATTTTCCAGCATGTGTTGATGCATTAGCTTGTGGAATATGACGGCTTAATGCAAACATCATCGCAATCGTATGTTCAGCAGTTGTTATTGCATTAACAAAAGGTGTATTCATCACTACAATCCCTGCGTGAGTGGCAGCAGTTTTATCAATATTATCAGTACCTATACCAGCCCTGCCAATAACTTTAAGGTTCTTTGCAGCACTAATAATTTCTGGCGTTACTATTGTTGAAGACCTTATAGCCAAACCATCATAATTAGAAATTTTTGATTGTAGCTCTTCGATAGACATATTTGGGCAGAAATCAACCTCAACGCCACGGTGCTTGAAAATTTCTTCTGCACGATTGCTCATTTTATCACTGATTAGTACTTTTACTGCTGACATTTGATTATACCTTTTTTAAAGTTATGCGGCTTCTTGTTTGTGTTGGCTACGTGTCACAGAATATCCCCAATCAAGCCATTCTAAGAAACACTCAATATTTTTTTGTTCGGTCATACCGCCGCCCCAAATACGAAAACCAGGGACGGATTCTCGGTGATTGGCAAAATCATATCCAACACCTTCATTTTCCAATAATGCTTGTATTTCTTTGACTATTTCCCATTGTTTATTATTTTCTAAAGCGACAAACCATGGATCAATAATTTTCAGGCAAATACTAGTGGAAGAACGAATATCTTTAGTTTCTGGCAAGAAATCAGCCCAATTTGTTTGCTCAACCCAATTTTCAACAGCTATAAGATTGTTAGCGCTACGTTTTATCATACCTGCAAGCCCATTATTATTTTCCACCCATTTCAGGGCGGATAAACAATCTTCCACGGCCAGCATAGATGGAGTGTTAATAGTCTTGCCAATAAAAGCACCTTCCATAAACTTTCCATTTTTAGTAAGGCTAAAAACTTTAGGAATAGGCCATTGAGGTCGATAGCTCTCTAAACGTTTAACTGCCCTAGGAGATAGAGCAATCATGCCGTGACCAGCCTCGCTACCAAGGCATTTTTGCCATGACCATGTGACAACATCAAGCTTTTCCCAAGGTATATCCATGGCAAATACAGCAGAGGTTGCATCACAAATGGTTAGCCCCTCACGACTATCTTTAATCCAATCACCATTTGGAACAGTAACGCCAGAGGTTGTGCCATTCCATGTAAAAACTACATCACGATCTGTATCTATATCATTCATATTTGGCAAACAGCCAAAATCAGCTTCAAATACTCGTACATCAGAGATTCTTAATTGAGAGACTATATCAACAATCCATATTTTACCAAATACTTCCCATGCTGCAACATCAACGCCTCTACTTCCTAGTAAGTTCCACAGAGCCATTTCAAATGCTCCAGTATCTGAACCAGGGACAATTGCTAGCTTATACTCATCAGGCATTCCTAAAATAGAATGTGATAAAGATATAACTTCTTGCAATTTTGATAGTTGAGATTTTGATCTATGCGAACGTCCTTGCTGAAAGCCACTTAAGTTATCAAGGCTCCAATTTGGGTGTTTTACACAGGGCCCTGAAGAAAACTCTGGGTTATTTGGCTGGTTTTTAGGCTTGTTAAAAGACATGATTGTTTTTACCCCTCTCTTATTGCTATAGTCAAATTTATAGTAACTTGTCTTTGACAGAAAATAAAATAAAGAATGAAATATATTTTGACATTAATTGCTGGAACAAAGCAAAAACTAAATGCAGATCATATAAAATCTGTGGCAAACATTTGCCCTTATACTTCTATCAATTGGCTTGCAGCTGATAAAGCAGTCGATTTATTTTTTGATGATAATAATATTTATAAATATAGATCTACAATTAAAGAAATGATGGACAAAGAGACCATCGATTTTATTATACAGCCAAATGATGAATATCGCCGTAAAAGGCTTTTATGTGCTGATATGGACTCAACTTTGATAGAACAAGAATGCCTTGATGAATTAGCAGAGTATATAGGTATTGGTAGTGAAATATCTGCAATCACTGAGCGTGCGATGAGGGGGGAGCTTGATTTTAATGAGTCACTTACCCAAAGAGTCTCTTTGTTAAAAGGAACACCTGTCTCTGTTCTAAGTGAGGTTTATAAAAGACTAACCCTAACAAGTGGAGCATTAGAATTAATTCAAACCATGTCTAAACATAGTGCAGCGTGCATTTTAATCTCTGGTGGGTTTACTTTTTTTGCAGACCCAATTGCAGAGAGACTTGGTTGTGCTGAATCTTATAGTAATAGTTTTGAGATTCAAGATGATAGGCTAACAGGGCAGGTAATTAGACCTTTTGTTGATGATGTTCGTAAAGAGCAAATATTAGAGACTGAAAGTAAAAAGAGATCGTTAGATAATAAATTAGTTATGGCAGTAGGAGATGGAGCAAATGATATTCCTATGCTGAATAAAGCAGGCATAGGTATTGCTTTTAAAGCCAAGCCTGCAACCGAAGAAGCTGTAGAGCATATTATACGCTATAGTGATTTATCTGCCCTTTTATATATTCAAGGTTATACTCAAGAGCGCTTTATTAATAATAAAAATTATGAATGATAATAAATTGTTAAGGTAATTAATGCTATAAATGAAATAGAGGTTTGTTAATTTTGGAAGAGATATAGTATGGAAGCAAAAATAGAAAAAAAAGTTCCTGATACATTAGATGAACGTTTATCAGTTCTTGAAACCTTTATAGCACGTCGTTTTGATGAGCTTTCTGCAGAAATAAATGCAACATCAGTAATGATTGATATGAATGAGGAAGCTTTGGAAAAAAGATTTTCTGAAGTTCTTAAAGTAATGGACGCTGTTTCTACCTTTCAAGATGGAGGAACTAGTAGTAATTCTGGCTATGAGCTGGACACAGTGGTTAGCGAAACAGAGAAAGCAACAAACGATATAATGGACGCCGCTGATCGTATAGATAGTATGCTAAAAAATGAAGATTCTTGGGATAATAAAAAAGAAAGAGATGAGTTATTAGAGGAAATGAGAAAAGATATAGAAGCAATTATGATGTCTTGTTCTTTTCAGGATTTAACTGGTCAGCGTATTCATAAGGCAGTAAATAATATTAAGGATGCTGAAAAAAGACTTGAGCAAATATTGAAAGATATCGGTATTCAAGTAAGCACTGTGGAAAACTTAAGCGATGATTTAAGACGGGTTGCTACTTCACAAGATGATATAGATATTTTATTTTCTGCACAAAGAGAAGAATAGCCCCAATTATTGGTCTGCGATTTATCTGCTTTTTTATATATTTAAGGCTATGAAAAAGAAGTTAAGGTGTTTTCCTATTTGGTCTATCTGCCTTTTTAGGACGAGGATCAGAAGGTAATATCTCTAGTAATTCTGGGTCATTATCTACAAAATCCCAGACACTCATGCCTTCAGGGGTTTGAAATGTTGTATCTGCCCCTTTTTCCAACAGTAAAGAAATAATCTTTTTGTGGCCTTTATTACCTTCAGGGCCGTAAACAGATGCCCAATTCACAGCCACTATCAATAAACTATGATTTTCTGGGCGTATAATATGGTTTACATCAACATTCTTTTTATTTATAAGATGTTTGAAGAAGAGATAGCGACCATTTAATGCGTGATCAGCAGCCTTCTCTTCATTGCTTCTGTTAAGTAGGTCTTTACCTTCGTTCACTGTACCTTCAAAAAGCTGTATTAACCAATGTTTGCCATTGTCTTCAAATGTCATTTTTCTTTTCCAATTTAATTTAAAAGTTGTAGCAACTCAACATATAGCATTATAAAAGATAAAGAAATAGAAACATGACAAATCTGAACAAGGCATGATAATATAGCTGATTTAAATTTACTAAGGTGGTACTAATTGCTAGGATCAACTAGTAGCAAACTTAAGGCATTATCCGTTATTTATATTATAAATCATGCTACTACCTCTGAAGGCTTTGTAAATGTGGAAAACTTAAGCGATGATTTAAGACGAGTTGCTACTTCACAAGATGATATAGATATTTTATTTTCTGCACAAAGAGAAGAATAGTCTTAGGGTACGGATCTTATAGAATCACTTCTTTCTAACGTTCACATAAATCATAAACGGTAGATGCTTATCAAGAAAGCGATGTATAAACTTAGGAATTTTTATAGGTAATGCTCGTGCAGGAAAGAAGTGATAATATATTTTTTCAACTTCAAAATATGGTGTGAGCATTTCTATAAATTCTTGTTTGGTATAAGATTTACCAATTGGATTCTCAGAACCATCATAATGTCTAACAATTTCATCTATATCAGATGTATCTGCTAGTTTTTCACGTCCACGCCCTTTTAAACTAACAAGTTTCCCTAACCAGCTCACGAAGCCCCAGTTTCTCAGAATGATATTTTTATAGTAAACTGATAGGCATGCAGTTCCATTTTCTTCTAATACACGAGCTATTTCAGAGACTGCTTGTTCTGTATTTGGTGTGTGGTGTATAACCCCTTGGCAATTCACATGGCTGAAAGAGCCATTTGCAAAACTAAGGTTCTCAGCATTTTCTTTAAATGTTTCTGCCGTTAAATTGTAGTGTTCTAGGCGTTTTTTTGTTAAATCAATTGCTTGTTGAGTAAGGTCAGCACTTACCATGTTAATAATAGAGCTACGCTTTTGTAATTCAATAGTCCAAAACCCAGGACCACAACCTAAATCAAGCACTTTATTGCAGTTACTTGGTTCAGGAAGCATACGATTATCAAATTGCCCAGCATAACAGTCTACAATACAAATTTTGCGGTGTTCTTCAAAATAGTCAAAAGAGCCAGTGTCAGAATTACTCTCACCAACAAAAAGTGGGTTGTTTTCCCAGAAATTATATACATCATCAATATTCGCAGTTTTAGGTTCTACAGTCATTATTATCTCTTTTTACATTTGTTATACTTCTTATTTATGCCACTATATCTTTAAAATTACCATAGTTTTTTTAGTATATTTTATATATTTAGGTTATAGTTAAAAAATAAATAATAATTAAGGTCATTAAATAAATGTCAGAAGAAGACAATACAGACGACAGTCAGAAGACGGAAGAGCCATCGCAGAAGAAATTGCTAGATGCTCGAAATCGTGGTCAAGTTGTGATGAGTCGTGAGATTAACAACTGGATAATGCTATTTGTCGCTGTGATGGTAATTGCGATGCTTGCACCTAGCGTGATGAGTAAAATGCGGGATAGTTTAAGTGCATTTTTATCCTCACCACATTCAATGCCAGCTGATGCTTATGGTCTTAAAATGACGGTGCAAGATTTATTAAAGGAAATTGGCTTGATATGGTTTATGCCGTTATTGTTTTTATTTATTGGTGCAATGATAGGGCCTTTTGTTCAAATAGGGCCAATGTTCTCTGCCGAATCTATCAAGCCCACTCTTGATAAAATATCAATATTTAAGGGTATCAGCAGATTATTTTCATCAAAGTCATTGATGGAATTTCTGAAAGGGATATTTAAATTATTATTGGTTGGTATGGTTGGTGTAATCATACTCATACCCTTTTTTCCAAGTGTAGAACATTTTATATTCTTAGACTTTTCACAAATGTTGGGAGAGCTTCATTTTTTGCTTATTCGGTTATTTATTGGTGTTCTGGCAGTATTGGTAGTAATTGCAATTGTAGATTATATGTTTCAACGCCATGATTTTATGAAGCGTATGAGAATGAGCAAGCAAGAGCTAAAAGAGGAATATAAACAAACAGAGGGTGACCCTCAGGTGAAAGCTCATTTACGTGAATTACGAGAGACTAAAGCTCGCCAACGTATGATGGCATCAGTGCCAGAGGCAGATGTTGTGATTACTAACCCAACCCATTATGCGATTGCATTAAAATATGATTCAGAGAATATGAATGCACCAATAATGCTAGCTAAGGGTATTGATAAAGTTGCTCACCGTATTAAAGATGTTGCTAACGAAAATGATATTCCTGTTATTGAGAATCCGCCATTAACTAGAAGTTTATATGCAGCAATGGAAATTGGGCAGATGATACCAGCTGAGCATTATAAAGCGGTAGCAGAAGTTATTTCACATGTATTTAAGCTAAAAAATAAGACGGTTTAATTGAGGCAGAACTCACTGTATATATTTTACTTAGTAACTCTAAGGACTATTTTTATAGAAATAACTTGACATATATTATATGCCGACTTATTTATAATATGTTTTTATTTTATAGTTATCTATGGGCGTGGTTTTAATGAAGAAGCAATTTAATAATAATTCTAGGGCAAGTACTAGCTCAAATGTCGAGGCAAAAGAGTTCCTTGGTAAGATGGGTATTGATTATACAGAAAACACAAAAACAGGCGAAATCACTGTTGATGGAAATTTAAATATCTTAAATCAGAATTTAAAAAAGCTACCTGATTTAACTATGGTGATAGTTAAAGGCAATTTTTGGTGTTATGGCAACCAATTAACCACTCTTGATGGTTCCCCACAAAATGTTAGTGGTAGTTTTTCTTGTAGTGGCAATCAACTAACTAGCCTTGTAGGGTCTCCACAAAGTATTGGCGGTGGCTTTTATTGCTATGGTAATGATTTGACCACTCTTGAAGGTGCACCACAAATCATCGGCGATGACTTTAGTTGTCATAATAATAAACTAACTAGTCTTATAGGTGCTCCAAAAATTGTTGAGGGTTATTTTAATTGTGATGAAAACCTATTAACTAATCTTGCAGGTGCTCCAGAAAGTGTTGGTCTTACATTTTCTTGTATTAACAATCCTAATAAAGAATTAAGATATGAAGAGCCATATGATCAATATTGGATTGCTCCAACTGAGATAAAACCAATAAAACCAATAAAACAAGTGCCAGATAAGAAAACACGTACACAAAAAATTGCTGACTTCAGACGCTTTGCCAAAGCCCGTATAAAGAAAACCATAAATTCACACAAATAGATTGACATATGCATTTCATTCAGCTATTTGTAATATGTTTTTATTTTATAGTTATCTATAGGCATGGTTTTAATGAAAAAGCAATTTAATAACAATTCTGGGGCAAGTTTGAGCTCAAATATTGAGGCAAAAGAGTTCCTTGGTAAGATGGGTATTGATTATACAGAAAACACAAAAACAGGCGAAATCACTGTTGATGGGAATTTGAATATTTCATATAGGAAGCTAAAAAAACTGCCTAACTTAACCATGGTTATAGTTAAAGGCGATTTTTTGTGTAGTGACAATCAATTAACTAGCCTTGTAGGGTCTCCACAAAGTATTGGCGGTGGCTTTTATTGCTATGCTAATAATTTGACCACTCTTGAAGGAGGACCACAAAATGTGAGGGGTAGTTTTTCCTGTAGTGTCAATCAACTAATTAGCCTTGTAGGGTCTCCACAAAAAATTGGTGGTAGCTTTTGGTGTCGCAACAATCAATTAACTACGCTTACAGGGGCGCCACAAACTGTTGGTGGTGATTTTGAATGCTATAATAACCTTAAAGAATTGAAATATAGTGAGCCATATGACCAATATTGGATTGCTACTGCTGAAGAAAAATCAATAAAACAAGTACCAGACAAAAAAACACGTACACAAAAGATTGCTGATTTCAGATGCTTTGCTAAATCTCACAGAAAACAAAACAATGTTAAGAAATAATATTCATTTCCTTACCGATTTTTTCAAATGCAGCTATTGCTTTATCTAAATGTTTAATTTCATGTGCAGCTGACATTTGAGTTCTAATTCTAGCTAGCCCCTCTGGCACTACTGGGTATGAAAAAGCAACTACATAAAGTCCTTCGGCAAGCAGTTTATCTGCCATTTCTTTAGCTATTTTAGCATCGCCAAGCATTACAGGGATAATTGCATGCTCCCCTGCGACTAGCTCAAAACCTAGTGTTGTCATTTTCTCACGGAAATATTCGCTATTTCTACGCAAGCGAGCTAAAGAGTCAGAGTCCTTAGATAGCATATCTAATGCTTTAATTGCTGCGGCAACAATTGGCGGAGACATTGTATTTGAAAATAAATATGGTCTAGAGCGTTGACGTAGCCAGTCTATGACTTCCTTTTTGCCAGAGGTGAATCCACCCGCAGCACCACCAAGAGCTTTGCCAAATGTACCTGTGATAATGTCTATTCTATCTTGCACGCCCCAATGTTCTGGCGTGCCACGTCCTGTTTCACCAACAAAGCCTACGGCATGGCTATCATCAACCATTACCATTGCATCATATTTATCAGCCAAATCACAAATTGCAGGTAGGTTAGCAATTATACCGTCCATAGAAAAAACACCATCTGTTGCAATTAAGCGATATCTACAGTCTTTTGCTTCTTTTAGTTTTTCTTCCAGAGCTGCCATATCATTATTTGCGTAACGCAAGCGTTTTGCTTTACACAGACGAATACCATCAATGATACTAGCATGATTTAAGCTGTCGCTAATTACCGCATCTTCATTTGTGAGCAGAGTTTCAAATAACCCAGCATTAGCATCAAAGCAAGAAGAATATAATATTGTATCTTCCATGCTTAGAAAGTCACTAACGCTACGCTCTAATTTCTTGTGCAAGTCCTGAGTACCACAAATAAAGCGAACCGATGCCATGCCTAAACCGTGGCTATCTAAGGCTTCTTTTGCGGCTGTGATTAATTGCTGGCTATCTGCGAGCCCTAAATAATTATTTGCACATAAATTAATCACTTCATGATTGTCATTAATACTGTCTGTAACTGTAATCTCTGCATTTTGTGGTGATTTAATAATGCGTTCTGCTTTATAAAGACCTTTATCTTGTAGAGCTTGCGTTTCTTCTTTTAGATGTTCTATTAATGTCATTGTTATTATGCTGCCTTACCTGTACCTGTTGAACCAAAACCGCCAGAGCTACGCTCTGTTTCATCTAGCGATGATACTTGCTCCCAAGTCACATGGCTATGCTCGGCTATAATCATTTGGGCAATACGCATGCCACGTTCAATGATAAAATCTTCTTTTCCGTGATTAATCAGGATAATTTTAATCTCACCTCTGTAATCTGCATCAATAGTACCAGGGCTGTTTAGAACTGTAACGCCATGTTTAGCAGCTAAGCCAGAGCGTGGACGTATTTGAGCCTCATACCCAGCCTCTAAAGCAATACCAAGCCCTGTTGGAATTAACTTCCATTCACCTGAGCCAATAGTTAATGGAGCATCAATTGCAGCTTCTAAGTCCATTCCAGCTGATTGCTCTGTTGCATAGTTAGGCAAATTTAATCCTTCAGCGTGAGGTAATACGTTAATAGCAATTTTTGTTTTGTTAGTCATGTTAAGCTCCTAATAGTTTAAATGTTGAATAATATTATCAATTAATTTCTCTGCGACTTCTGTTTTGTGTAGTTTAGGTAAACTCTCAATAGTAACTTTTTTATCTTTTTTACATTTTAATATATGAATGGTGTTGAAGTCACCGCCAAAAACCTCTGTACCAGCACTAACGTCATTAGCAATAATCCAGTCACAATTTTTACGTTTTAATTTTTCCTCTGCTTTATTTAGAATATCTTCTGTCTCCGCCGCAAAACCAATTACAAGTGAAGGTCTTTTATTACCAAGGTTAGATATTGTATGTAGAATATCTGGATTTTCTTTTAATTCTATAGTTGGTGGTTTTTCATTCGGTTGCTTCTTAATTTTGTTAGTTTTTATTTGCTTAGGCGTCCAATCTGAAACAGCCGCGGCACAAACGGCAATATCACAAGGTAAGTTATGATTACAAGCATCTAACATTTCTTGAGCAGTCGTCACTCGAATAGTATTTAGTCCTGAAGGAATAGGCTCTGAGCTTGGGCCTATTATAAGTGTTGTTTCAGCTCCTGCCATCATTAACAAGTTAGCAATCGCAATCCCTTGCTTGCCAGAAGAATAATTACCAATAAAACGAACAGGGTCAATTGGCTCGTAAGTGGGGCCACTAGTGACTATAGCTTTTTTGCCTTTTAATGGTTTATTGTTTGTAGATATTTTAGCTTGAATAGTATTTAGAATTGCTTCTGGCTCGGCAAGTCTTCCTTGCCCTTCTTCACCACAAGCCATCATTCCAATTTCAGGTTCAACAAAATTAATGCCACGACCTTTTAGAGTTTTTATATTTTCTTTAGTTGCAGGGTTATCCCACATCATATGATTCATCGCAGGTGCTACAATAATAGGGGCATTGCTAGCAAGCAGGGTTGTACTTGCTAAATCATCAGCAAGTCCATGAGCCATCTTTGCTAGTATATTTGCAGTTGCAGGAGCAACCACAATTAAATCAGCTTCTCTGGATAGGCGAATATGCCCCATTTCTGTCTCGTCTTTTAGGGAGAAAATATCAGTGTAGACTTGATTTTCAGATAGTGCAGAAACAGCAAGTGGAGTGACAAACTCTTCACCACTTTTGGTTAGAATACAGCGAATTGTTGCATTGGCTTTTTTTAACAATCGTATAAGCTCTAGGGCTTTATAGGCTGCAATGCCACCACTTATAACAAGCAGAATATTTTTATTAGATAGACTCATTATTCTAGATTTTCTTCAGTCGGTTTTGTACCGCTATGTATAGCAACAATGCCACCAGTCATATTGCGATATTGTACGCTTTTAAATCCTGAGGCCTCCATTCTGTGGGCTAAATCTTCTTGAGCTGGGAATTGACGTATGCTTTCAGCCAAATACTGATAACTATCTGCATCTTTAGCAATCCATTCACCAATTTTTGGAATAATATGAAATGAATATGCATCATATATTTTATCTAAAATAGGTAATACAACATGGCTAAATTCTAAGCAAAAGAAACGACCGCTTGGCTTTAACACTCGAAGAATTTCTTCAAAGGCAGTATCAATATGTGTCACATTTCTAAGTCCGAATGCTATTGTGCAGACATCAAAACTGTTATCAGCAAATGGCAGCTTTTCAGCATTGCCATTTATCCATTCGATTTCTTTTATAATGCCTTTATCGAAAGCTCGACTTTTACCAACAGCAAGCATATCTTTGTTTAGGTCACATACAGTTATTTTAGCTTTACGTTTTGTCGTCTCTAAATACTTAAAAGATATATCACCAGTTCCGCCTGCAAGGTCAAGCAAGTGGTGGTCTGCTCTAGGGTGGACAAGTGAGATAAAACGACGCTTCCACAAACGGTGCAACCCACCAGACATTAGGTCATTCATCAAATCATATTTAGATGCAACGGAGGAGAAAACTCCATCAACCATATTGGTTTTATCTTTCGCAGATACGTTCTCAAAACCAAACCATTCAGATTCTGGATTTTCTTTTTTGTTTTCCATGGCTATCTTCTCTATAATATATTTTGTTAGTTATATAATAATAAGAAACATACTAATAAGACAAGAAATTTCGAGGTTTACTCATATGAAACTTTTCAAGGCTGTAGCTACAATTGGCGGAATGACGCTGTTAAGTCGCATTGCGGGTTTTATTCGTGACATGCTAACCGCAGTTATATTAGGTGCAGGGCCTGTAGCTGATGCATTTTTTGTTGCACTAAAGCTGCCTAATTTTTGTCGTAGAATCACAGCGGAGGGAGCTTTTAGTGCTGCCTTCATTCCAATATTCTCTGGCAAGGTAGCAACTGATGGTAAAGATGAGGCTTTAAAGTTTGCTCGTGATGTTCAAGCAATGATGTTGATGATTCTGTTGCCTTTCAGTTTGATAGTCATGATGGCTATGCCTTTTGTTATACATGTGATTGCTCCGGGATTTTCTGATGGTGATTTGCGTTTTGAATTAGCAGTGAATTTATCTAAAATTACTTTTCCCTATGTTGTGCTGATTTCAATTGTTGCGTTATTGGGCGGAATGATGAATTCTTTTGATCGTTTTGCACCTTTTGCTTCTATGCCAATTTTCTTTAATCTTGCTTTAATCTCAGCTCTTTTATACGTGATGTTTGGCGGCGTGACACCTACGCCAGCCCATGCTCTGGCGGTTGGTGTGATAGGTGCTGGAGTATTACAATTATTATGGATGCTATATCATGCCTACCGCATGAAAATTATGCTTAAAATAAAAGCACCTGAAGTAACGCTTGAAATTAAAAAAGTATTTAAGTTGATGGGGCCTAGTATTATTGGCTCTGGCGTTGCACAAATTAATGTGTTTATTGATATGATTTTAGCATCTTTACTTCCAATGGGAGCAATTTCATATCTTTATTACGCTGATAGGCTTTATCAATTTCCTTTAGCTATGATTGGAATTTCAGTTGGTACTGCTTTATTGCCCGTATTAGCAAAAAAGATTAAAGCAAAGAAAATTAAAGAGAGTAAAGCTATATTTGCAGAAGCTTTAGAGCTAGGCTGGGTACTATCTGTACCTGCTGCTGTAGGACTTGCTTTGTTGGCTAGAAATATTATTGGTGTATTATTTGAATATGGAGCATTTACTGTCGAAGATAGCCTAATGTCAGCTCGTGCCTTACAAGCATATGCTTTGGCATTGCCAGCTTTTATTGGAATCAAAATTCTTAGTTCGGCTTCTTTTGCAGCGGAAAACACAAAAACACCTGTGCGTTATGCGATTATTGGTTCAGTTGTTAATATTATCATGAGTCTTGTTTTATTAGTGCCACTGCAGCATGTTGGAATTGCATTAGCAACAGCATTAGGGGCATGGGTTAATTTAATTTTACTTGGAATATCGCTTAACCGTCATAATTCTGCTGTGGCAATAGGTGCAAAAGAGATAAGACAATTGGGCACAATTATATTTTGTTCTGTTTTCATGGCATCAACACTGATTCTTTTTTATGCTTTATGGCCTAAAATATTAATGCCATCGCATAAGTTTGGTGAGTTTATGCAACTTATAACTCTTATTATACTAGGTGGAATTTCGTACTTTATTGCATTGTATCTAACTGGAAACAAAAGAATATTTAAGAATATTATCAGTCTGGTAAAAAAGAAATCTTAATTCATTTGCATAAGGTAAAATTTCACTTGCTTTATTGATTAAACTTTGACAATAATGTAGAAAATAATAGCTGGTATAGTAATTTGTATTAATACAAATTGTAACGAGTGACTGCGAAGCGGGATTTGCCCGAAGCCTTAAGTGGCGTTTGAACGTAGTTTGTATAACAAACTACTATAATATTTAAGGAGGCTCTATTATGACTCTATTTACACACTCAGAATTTGATAATCATGAACAAGTTATTCATTATTTTGATAAACCAACAGGATTAAAGGCAATTATTGCGATACACAACACCAATCTAGGCTCTGCTTTGGGTGGTTGTAGAATGTGGAATTATGCCAATGATGATGAAGCTTTAACTGATGTCCTGCGTTTATCAAAAGGTATGACTTATAAAGCAGCCATTACTGGCTTGCCATTAGGCGGTGGAAAATCTGTAATCATAGGTGATGCAAAAACAGAGAAGACACCAAAAATGATGCAAGCTATGGGACGTGCAGTTGAAAAACTAAGTGGTCGTTATATAATTGCTGAAGATGTTAATACAACAGTCGACGACATGGTTAATATCCATAAATACACAAATCATGTTGTAGGTTTGCCATCAGAAGGCACTAAACAGGCAGGCGGAAACCCATCTCCTTTAACTGCTCTAGGTGTATTTTTAGGATTAAAAGCAACAGTTAAGCATCGCTTAGGCAAAAATAGCATTGCTGGTCTTCGTGTTGCTGTTCAAGGCTTGGGTAATGTTGGTTACAATTTGTGTGAGCGTTTGCATGAAGAGGGAGCAGAACTATTTGTCACAGATATTAATGATTCAAGTATCCAAAAAGCAGTGAATAATTTGGGAGCAACGGCGGTTGCCTTAAATGATATTTATTCACAAGATGTTGATGTGTTTGCTCCTTGTGCATTGGGCGGTATTATTAACGATGATACTATACCTCAGATAAAAGCAACTGTTGTTGCAGGGGCGGCTAATAATCAAATGGCAACAAGTAATCATATTGGGGCTTTAAAAAGCAGGAATATTTTATATGCTCCAGATTTTGTAATTAACGCTGGTGGTTTGATCAATGTTTACTATGAACATGAATCTAGAATTAATAATTGCAGTAATAGCAAAAAATCTGCAATGGAGCATATTAACTATATTACAACAACTATAGAAGAGATATTTAAATATGCTGATGTAGAAGATATTTCGACTGCTTTGGCGGCAAATAAAATTGCAGAATCTAGATTTCTAACTGGTAATACTGAAGATAAAATATTAAAGTTTAATAGTTAATTTATTAGACTACTTATAGTATTTTTAGGAGTATAAACCATGACGCAAGCTTTAAAGAATGATATGCCTAAGCACTTTCAAACAATTTCCCCTGTTGATAATAGCGTTTATTGTGAACGCTCATATAATGATGTTTCTGATATTGAAGCAGTACTTAGTAGCTCCGCAAAGGCAGAGCGTAACTGGCGTAAAACTCCTTTATCGGAACGTAAGCCTATGCTAACTAAAGCTTTGGAAATAATGCTTAGCTGGACTGATGCTATGGCGGAAGAGCTAACATGGCAAATGGGGCGTCCTATATCGCAAGCGGCAGGAGAAATCAGAGGCTTGGAAGAGCGAGCTAGATATATGCTAGATATTGCAGATGATGCATTGGCAGATATCGTTCCAACAGAAAAAGATGGATTTGTACGTTCTATAAAGCGTGTTCCATTGGGAACTGTAGTGATTATTGCTCCTTGGAATTATCCGTATTTAACTTCAGTCAATGGAATTTTTCCAGCTCTTTTAGCTGGTAACACAGTTATTTTGAAACACTCGCACCAAACCCCTATCTGTGCTGATCGTTATGCTGAAGCGTTTAAAGAAGCTGGATTGCCTGATGGAGTTTTTCAAAATCTTGATTTAACTCATAGCGATACTGAAATATTAATTGCCGATAGCCGCGTTGATTTTGTCAATTTTACAGGCTCTGTTAATGGTGGACACGCTGTGCAGAAAGCGGTTAGTGATAAGTTTATTGCGACAGGTATGGAGCTTGGTGGTAAAGATGCAGCTTATGTTCGTGCTGATGCTGATATTGACCATGCAGCTGAGAATTTAGTAGATGGTGCATTTTTTAATTCAGGTCAATCTTGCTGTGGGATTGAGCGTATCTATGTACATGCAGATGTTTATGATAGTTTTGTTGAGAAGTTTGCTCAGATAACAAAAACTAGCTATAAATTAGGTGTTCCAACGGATGCAAATACTAATATAGGGCCAATGGTTCGTACTAGTGCGGCAGATTTTGTTCGTGCAGAAATTCAAAAAGCAGTTGATGCGGGCGCATCTATGATGATAGATGAGAGCTTATTTCCAATGAGCAAGCAAGGAACGCCATATTTAGCCCCACAAGTATTAATTAATGTTAATCATGATATGAGTATTATGACGGAAGAAAATTTTGGCCCTGTCGTTGGTATTATGGAAGTTTCATCAGATGCAGAAGCGGTTAATTTAATGAATGATAGTGATTATGGTTTAACAGCATCTATTTGGACGAAAGATATTTCCACAGCTGAGATTTTAGCTGATGATATAGAGGCTGGAACAATCTTTACTAATCGTTGTGATTACCTTGACCCTGCCTTAGCGTGGACAGGAGTGAAGGATTCTGGTCGTGGTTGTACATTATCTAAATTAGGTTTTGAGACTTTGACTCGCCCTAAAAGCTATCATTTCAGAATTCTATAAAATTTCTATAAAGGAGACTTATAAAATGACAACATCATTAGCAGGAACATGGAATTATCCAACAAAAGTTATTTTTGGTGCAGGTACTATTGCTCGCTTGCCAGAGCTTTGTCATGAATTAAAAATGTCAAAACCACTTTTAATTACTGATGAGGGGCTTGCTGGTTCAGATATTCTAAGTAAAACTTTGGAAATTAATAAAAATGCTGGACTAGAAACTGGCGTTTTTACAGAAGTTAAAGGCAATCCAACAGGTAAGAATGTTATGGACGGCGTTGCCGCTTACATAGATGGTGGTTATGATGGCATTATTGCTTTTGGTGGCGGTAGTGGGCTTGATGCTGCAAAAGCGGTTGCTCTTATGGTTGGACAAACATTACCATTATGGGATTTTGAAGATGTTGGTGATAACTGGACACGGGTAAATGTTGATGCTATGGCAGCCCTAATAGCTGTGCCAACAACCTCTGGTACAGGCTCTGAAGTTGGGCGTGCAAGCGTTATTACTAATGAAGACAGCCATGAAAAGAAAATTATTTTCCACCCAAATATGTTGCCTGCTATTGTATTGTCTGATCCAGATTTAACTGTTGGCCTGCCAGCACATTTAACCGCAGCAACTGGAATTGATGCTTTTGTTCACTGCTTTGAAGCCTTTTGTTCTCCTTTTTACCACCCGATGGCACAAGGAATTGCAGTTGAAGGAATGAAATTAATCGCAGAGTTTTTACCTAAGGCATATGCTGATGGCACAGATATTGAGGCACGTAGCCATATGTTGATAGCATCATCTATGGGAGCGACGGCCTTTCAAAAAGGGCTTGGTGGAGTGCATGCCTTAGCTCATCCATTAGGGGCAATCTACGATAAACATCATGGCTTGCTCAATGCAATTATTCTACCATACGTGATGGTGAAAAACCGTGAGGTAATCGAAGAGCTTATGATTGATTTAGCAAGATATCTTAATCTTACAGAATATAGTTTTGATGCAGTTTTATCATGGGTTTTAAAATTGCGGGAAGATTTAAACATACCTCATAGCCTATCTGAAATTGGTATTACGGCAGAAAAAGCAGTTGATATTGGTAAGATGTCTTTCAGAGATCCATCAGCTGGTGGAAACCCTATAGCCTTAACTGAAGAAGAGTATGCAGAGTTATTTGTTAATGCGGTAGGTGGAAAATTAACTGGATTAGCTCAGGTGGCATAAAACCATGCAACGATTGCGTATTGGTATTTCTTCTTGTTTTTTTTATGCAGGCACAGTTCATCAGCATAAGACATTTATGTATGCTGAAAGAGAGCTATATCAATGGATAGCCAGTGCTGGTGCTATCCCGTATCTTATTCCAGATGTTGGCGATACTATAAATGGCTTAAACTTGCATGATGTTATATCTGATCTTGATGCAGTTATTTTAAGTGGCGGAGTTGATGTTTCTCCAAAATCATATGGTGAAAAGCCCTTAAAACCTGAATGGGAAGGCGATTATTATAGAGACCAGTATGAAATAGAAATATTTAATACTGCCAGAGAATTAGCAAAGCCAATATTAGGTATTTGTCGAGGGCATCAATTGATAAATGTGGCTCTAGGTGGAACTTTATATCAAGACTTAAATGAGCAAGAAGCAACGAATGTGATACATCGAGATGCTGATATTTATGATAATTTAAAGCATGAAATGAAAATTATGCCAGAAACTGAATTGGCAAGAATTTTCCCAGATATTACAAATGCAACAATTAATACAGTGCATCATCAAGCTATAAAAGACTTAGGTGAAGGCCTTATCGTGCAAGCATTATCTACCCCAGATAATATTATTGAATCCATTTGGTTGGAAGGTAGTAAGTCTTACGTAATGGGCGTGCAATGGCACCCCGAATGGATTAAAGATAGCAATTTATTACCCTCTAGAAATATCTTAGATCACTTTTTAGCTGTTGCAAAAGACATCTAGGCTTCTGGTAGTCTCACAAAGAAAATATTCAGTTGACATAATCGTAATGCTGTGATAAGATGGAGCTACTTAATCAGATAAATTAAAGTGGCTAATATGTACAAGAAACTGAAAAAACAAAATGGCGAGAAATTCGCACAAACAATCAGGGATTACCACAATGGAATCTTGGAGCTTCCAGATCTTGATATTATTCTCCGTCATGCAGGGCGGAATGCAGAGCCTTTACTGCCATATCTTACGAGCCTACTCACGGCTGATGACTCTGAGTCTATAGCCACACCAAAAGATCCATTTGTATTGCTTGACCAAGCAGGATATGAGGCTTTTCACGCAGACACACTGGAAAAACAAAATAGCA
>JAJFGX010000046.1 GCA_021775895.1 Alphaproteobacteria bacterium
GTTAAATCTGCGGCAGTTCTGGCGGTCGAACCTGCAACGAAGTATTTCATCAGTTCTAATTGCTTATTTCTTGTTAATTTACAGTGCTTTATATACATAGACAATCCTAACATTTTTAAATGTTAGGTGTCAGCCCCAAGAAAAATTATGCTCCAGCTGCTGCAACCTGATTCCGGCCGTTATTCTTAGCTGTATACAAAGCTCCATCCGCCCTTTCAACAAAATCATCAGAACTTTCGCCTTTGTCATACTCAGCCACACCTATAGACATCGTAATTTTACCAAGGTGTTGATTACTCGTTCTGTTAATAACTTCTCTACTTTCAACAGATGCTCTAAGAGCATTAGCAACCACAATACCAGATGATAAAGGAGTATTTGGTAGGATAATTGCAAATTCTTCCCCTCCATATCTTGCGGAGGTATCTCTACCTTTAACTCCATCGATTAAACAACGGGCAACAAGCCTTAATACTTGGTCACCAATCAAATGACCGAAACTATCATTAAATAATTTAAAGTGATCAACATCTAACATCAAGAGAGTTAAAGGCTCCTTGTCTTCTTCAGCTTCTCTCATCGCATTTTCTAAAGCAACATTAAAGGATTTTCTATTAGCTAAACCAGTTAAAGCGTCGGTCATCGCCTCATGTCTTACAACATCTAAGCTTTCTTTCAGAATATTAACTTGAGCCGATGATGTATCTAATCGCTGCTCTAGTGACCTATTATATTCTATCATTTTCTTTGTATCATTAACTAGATAACTTATAACACTCTCAATATCCTCTATACTGTCTGCTTTACGCACCTGAGTTGACATATCTGCCAAAGAATCTCCACACTCTGTTGTTGCATCTTTCATATCGCCAACAGCTCCAGAAATTTCTGTTAAAGCCTCTTGTAAATGATCGTTTATTTTCTGCATCGCATTATCAATTGAACTTCTAGCTACAAAACGTTCATATATCTCATGACAAGTAGCCTCCGTTATTTTGCCTTCATGCCTATCAATTGCATTACAGACATCTGGATCACTATCATAATAACGATACCATAACTCATATTGTGATGGGCTTGGCTTAAACCCTTCTTCTGCAATTCGATTCCATGCTTCTGCTGATGCATCTTGAATTCCTGTTGTTTTATTGCTCATCGACAATTCCTACTTAAAAAATTATTAAACCTATAAAGTTTCAAAAAAACTTATAGCCTCTTCCATTGTATCAACCACCATAAAATCACGATCTTCTTTTTTTGCAAAGCCTTGATCAATTATATTGTCGATCAAAGCAAATAAAGGATTCCAATATCCATCAATATTTAAGAAAACTATAGGTTTATCATGCAGTCCTATTGTCTTCCATGTGAGTATCTCAAAAAACTCGTCCATTGTACCTAATCCACCTGGTAAAATAAGAAAAGCATCTGATCTTTTTTCCATTAAAGCTTTTCTATCGTGCATACTTTCTACTATTTGTAACTCTGTTAACGTGTGATGCTTTGGCTCCCTGTCTTGAATATGAGATGTTATAATACCTACAACCTCCCCACCATTATCCAAAGCAGAATCTGCGACAACGCCCATTAAACCTACACGTCCTCCACCATAAACAGTCCTAATTCCAGCTTTTGCTAAAGACTGTCCACAATTTCTAGCAACCTCTTCATACACATCTTTTGCACCACTAGATGCTCCACAGTAAACACAAATTGTTAAAGATAAGTTATTTTCAGTTGCCATTTTTTTTTTAAGCTTTATGTTGATATTAGATTTAAATTTAAATTTCATATAAAAATGACATGAAAAACTAAAAAGGTCAACAAAACTAATGGAAAAGAATGATATTTTAACAACCCTTAAGGGTCTTGGCTCTGGTATAGTAAAAACCTTGTTTGTTCCAGTACATAATGCTGGCTGGCCATTTATTACTATTTTTGCGATAACTTCCATTTTACTATCACTAATTTCTGAGCACCTTGGGTTTATCGGATTAATTTTAACTCTATGGTGTATTTACTTCTTTAGAGACCCTGTTCGGGTCACTCCGACGAAAGAAGGCCTTCTGATTAGTCCTGCTGACGGTGTAATATCAGCGATTAGTAAAGTTGCTCTACCCGCAGAAATAGACCCAGATTTAGATAAGAACGACCCTTTATTTAAAGCAAAAACATTAACTAGAATTAGTATTTTCCTCAATGTTTTCAATGTGCATGTAAATAGAGTTCCTGCCGCTGGTGAAATAACGCAGGTAATATACCACCCTGGTAAATTTTTTAATGCCACATTAGACAAGGCCAGTGAAGAAAATGAGCGTTGCACAGTAGTCATGAAAATGGAAAATAAGAAAGATTCTATCGTTTTTGTTCAAATTGCTGGAATGATTGCTAGACGTATTTTATGTGATGCAAAAGTTAAAGTTAAATATAAAACAGGCGAACGTTATGGTATTATCCGCTTTGGTAGCCGTATGGATGTTTATCTTCCACCAAGAGTTATGCCATTAGTTTCCGTTGGGCAAACTATGATTGGTGGAGAAACTGTGCTTGCTGATATGGGCAGTTCTGAAAAAACACGTGAAGGTGAGGTACGCTAGACGTGCTAAATAAAAAAAATGAAGATAAACAGCAAAAAAATATAGCAACGTCATTTCATAAGCTTGTTCCAAATATGATGACTATTGCCGCAATGTGTGCTGGCATGTCTGCCATGCAATTTGCTATTGCAGAGCGATGGGAAGCCGCTGTTATATCAATTGTTATTGCTGCTTTCCTTGATGCTTTTGATGGGGCTGCAGCTAGATTATTAAATGCATCTAGTGCTTTAGGTGCAGAACTTGATAGTTTATCAGATTTTTTATGTTTTGGAATTGCTCCCGCTATGGTGCTACATCTTTGGTCATTACATATATCTGGACGTTGGGGGTGGATTGTCGCTCTGGTTTTTGCTATCGCTGTTGCTCTAAGGCTTGCAAGATTTAATGCTGTATCAAAAAGTGAAGTCAGTAATGAAGAAATTAAAAATGGCTTCTTTACTGGTGTTCCAGCTCCAATAGGTGCTGGCATGGCTATCCTACCCATGATTATTTGTTTCCAACTAGAAGACAAATATATATCTGATTTATTACAATCACCGTTTATTATTAGTGGTTGGATGCTATTATTTGCTGGATTAATGGTGAGCCATATTCCAACTTTTTCGACTAAACAACTACACCTACCTTCCAAAATGGTAATACCTGCTTTAGCTGGTTTTGGTCTTTTTGCAGCTGGACTTATTAATGCACCATGGCCAACTTTAACTTTAATGGGTATAGGCTACGTTAGCCTAATACCTATCTCTATTTTCATTGCTTATAAACAGAAAAACTAATTATGTTTGACCAAGTTATACGAGAATATACCGACCCTTTATTAAATAAAACAATCCAGCTTATTACAAAAACAAATGTAACTCCAAATCAACTAACTGTCATTGGTATAGGGTTTGGTATTGCTTGTTTTACAAGCATATTTTTTAACTTTTATATGGTTGCATTATTATTTTTAACTTTAAATCGTATTTTTGATGGATTAGATGGCTTGCTTGCTCGGAGTTTAGATAAACAAGGGAAACAAGGTAGTTCTGATTTTGGTGGCTATTTTGATATAATTGCAGATTTTATATTCTATAGCGGTTTTATATTTTTTTTTACTTTAGGTGCAAATGAATTTCTATTGTCTGCTACATTTCTATTGTTTAGCTTTTTTGGTACTGGCTCAACTTTCTTAACTTACGCAATTTTTGAGAATAAAAACAAAGTAAAACTAAAAAAATATGTATTAAAAAACAAAATAGAAAAGAGCTTTTATTATATAGGTGGGCTAACAGAAGGGTCTGAAACTATCTTATGTTTTGTTCTAATGTGTCTATTTCCATCATGTTTCAATATCTTTGCTTATATATTTGGCCTTTTATGCTGGATAACAACAGCAACCAGAGGCTGGAAAGCATATCAAACATTGCAGTAAAATAAATTTTATTATATGATATTCATATGATAGATAATAATAACGATAAAAAAGCATCGACACTTTTGGCACATTTAGGCTCAACTCCGTATCTTTATGATGGAGCTGTTAATATGCCTGCGTATAGGGCATCAACCTTTGTTTTAGAAACATACGAAGAGTTTTTGAATTGCTTTGAAGCTCCATTTAGATATGGGCGTGAAAGCACACCAACCAGCGTTGCCTTTGAAAACGCTATAGCAACGCTTGATAATGCAGCTGGTAGTATCGTCACTTCATCTGGACTAGCTGCGATTAATAGCACAATACTTTCTTTTGTCTCTGCTGGTGATCATATATTACTACCAGATAATATCTATGGTTTCTCTCGGGATTTCTGTACTAGAACCTTGAGTAGATTAAACGTTGAAATTGAATATTATGACCCAATGATTGGCCATGAAATTGAACAAAAAGTTAAAGACAACACAAAATTAATATATCTCGAAGCACCAGGTTCTCTAACATACGAAGTGCAAGATATTGATGCATTTGTACAAGTTGCAAAGAAACACAATTTAATTACTGTTATTGATAACAGCTGGGCAACACCATTAAATATGCAGCCTTTATCTTTGGGTATTGATATTTCTATCATGTCCGCAACTAAATATATATCGGGTCATTCAGACATGATGCTTGGGGTTATTTCATGTAATGAGAAAACTCTGAATACCGTTCGTGATACTATTAGACAACTTGGAAATTGTGCTGGCTCGGAAGAGCTTTATTTAGGCTTGCGAGGACTTAGAACGCTTGATGTCAGATTAGAAAGGCATAGAGAAAGCGGTTTAGAACTAGCTAAATGGTTATCTACCCATTATGCAGTAAAGAAAGTACTACACCCTGCTTTACCAGAATCTTTAGGGCATGAAAATTGGAAAAAATACTTCACAAATTGCTCTGGCGTATTTGCTGTAGTTCTAAAAGAAACAGACCAAAGCAAAATAACAAACATGCTAAATAATATGCAGATATTTAAAATGGGCTTTAGCTGGGGTGGTTATGAATCTCTGCTATTCCCTGAACAATTAAACCCTGCCAGAATTACAAAACCGTGGGACGGTGATGGTTTTCTTATGCGTATCCATGCTGGGCTTGAAGATATAGACGACCTAAAAAAAGACCTTGCAGATGGATTAGAGCGTTTAAATGAGTAAGAATTTTCTGCTAATACTATCTGGATTCTCAGGCAGTGGTAAAACAACCATAGCTAAAAGCCTATTAAAAGAACTTCAGTCAAAAAATGAGAATAATATTGTGTTAATAGAAAGCGATTCTATCCGTAAAAAAATTATGGGTGTAGAGCCAACAACTCGTTTAGGTTCTGAAGGCTACACATGGGAAATAACAAAACTAACAATAGACACCATGCATACAAGAACAAAGCAAGCCCTAGCCAATGGTGACAGCGTTATCTTTACAGCTACTTTATTAGAAAATGATTCT
>JAJFGX010000047.1 GCA_021775895.1 Alphaproteobacteria bacterium
CTGCAAGGATCTCTTGATGATGCGATGCTATCTGATGATATGAAAGCCAAAATTAGAAATTTAATTGAGCGTGCAAAAGATACTCTACTGTTTAAGCAATCGAAAGAACAGCAGAGCAAACGTAGAATTGAAGAAAACACCACACAATTAATGCAGATGCATCAGCAATTATTCCGCACGATGCAACAACATGAAACACTCAAACAGCAATTCGAGCAACGGCAAAAACAACTGACTATTAACACTGCATTCAATGCACGAGTACGGGCAATAACCTATAGTTTAAATGGTGTGCCGATGCATAAAATTAAGATCATTGATCCGCCATTGGATATGAAGGCTTATCGTAAGACTTTGAGCTATAAAAGCTCGGCATCATTGATTAAAAAAGTGAAGACTAAACCAGCCAAGAAGCAAGTGGTGAATGCCGCCGACTTGCGTCAATCCACCGCCACCATCTCCGAGATACTTAAGCGTGCTAAAGTTAAAACCCCACCTTCCAAAGCCAAGCAACAACAAGATCATAAACCTAAAGAGAGTATTTCTTTTCCCTAAGCCTAAAAGCTACATCTCCGCCTTCTAAAATCACGCAAACGTGCTGTTTTATACCCTGAGACTCTAGAACAATATGGTTGCCAGATTCGTACGGAGCAGAGTTTTCAATGCTTCCAGTTTTGTAAGCAAACTTTTTTGAATCACGATTTTCATTCTTAACACCGTGCTGATTAGCAACAATTACCAGTTCACTATCAGAACCAACTACAATATTAGGGTTATGGGTAGCAACAATGATTTGTCTTTGAACTTTTTTCTTTTTTAAATACTGAACCAAATCAAGGTATATAGCCCGATTATCCAAATCATCCTCAGGCTGGTCTATCAATATAGGGCACTTCTTATCACTGAAATCCAATAATAGCTTCAAGACAACAAACGCTTTCTTCCCATCCGACATTTGATTGAAATGGTCTTGTTCATAAACAAGGTCATAGGAAACTTCGTAAAAACACTCTGTCAAAAGAGTCATTGCGAGTGATTGTGAAGTATAACCACCCTTTAGAGTGAGAGAATCAGAAATTAAATAGGCAAACAAATTTTTCAAACCTGATGAGTATTGACCGTGATCCTGATACTTTGATTCTACAAAATGACGACTTAAGGTATTTTGACGATTAAGCGCCCCTTCAAGAATACTTCTGTAACGCTCCTCGTCAAACTGACAATGTGCATTAATATCTAGGCCATCCTGACTGTCAGATAAATTAGGAAGTAACTCTTCAGTATCAGTAAAATAGGCACCATGGTTAGACAAAATTTTCGTATTCAATTGACTTTTTTGCTTTTCAAGTTCCAATCTTTCTTGGGTGATAGACTCAATTTCATTCAAAGCTGTTTTCTGAATTTTTATACGTTCCTGTATTTCTTTAAGCTGCGTTGAATTCTTATAAGCCAGATCAACTTTCATATAATCTTTATTAATTTTAGACTCTTGAACCTTGTCAGTCTCTACAACTATTCTCTCCTTCAGGTGATTTACAGATTCGTTCAATTCTTCATGCCATTCCTTGCCTATATCTAACTTCAGCGAAGCATAAATATCAGAAATTTTCTTGCGAGAATCTTCAGATAAAGTTAAAAATTCGTATTCAACATCTTGCCGAACGAGAGAAAACTCTTTCAAATGTTGAATCTGCAAAATATCTTTTCCTATCTGCTCCAATAATTTATTAGAATCTTCAATAGTATTCTTGTGTAGCTGGTAATTAGCTCTCTCTTCATCCGTCAAAGAAAGACTATCAAGTTCTTTAAGCTTTTCTTCCAATCTTAGTATTTCATCTTCTACGCCTTTACGATCCCCTTTTTCCAAAAGCACCGTTGAACGCCTACGTATCTCCGATATCACCTGAAAAATATCGTTTATATTTGAAGATATTAGCTTCTTCAACTCCGCTTTCTTAACTATATAAGCTTCAAGAACACTACTTTTACCCTTTATTCTTAAAATATCCCGAACCAATTCGCTGAGCTTTTTTTCATTCGTTGCCAGATTGTACATATATCCTTGTTCGAAAAACTCAATTTCTCTCTCATCGTTAATTTCTCCATCTTTCCATACCACGGAAATGGATGATGATACATTCTGAACAAACTCTTCATAATCACGCTTATGAGGAAAAACAATCGGCTTTTCTGTTTTTAATTTTTTAGCAATAGCTGTAAGCAATACCGACTTACCAGTAGAGCGACCACCAATTATCGAGTTCATATTCGCATTCAAAGGTATGCTGGAATTAAAAATCAAATCATTCGATATATCCACTCTATCAATTACTTGATATCCAGCTTTATCCTCAGGAAGATTACCTTGAATAGCAACCCGTGAAGGCTCAAACATTATTTGCCGTAACCCTTCAAATGTGGGGTCAGCTTTAATCCATGTATAATTCCCGGATTCATCCGGATTAAGGATGTCTCGCAAACATCTAGCATCTGTTGCAGTCGTATAGCAATACCCCGAAGTTAAATCAGACGATTTGCTCTTGATATAGATCAAGAGGCTATCTCCATTTAATTTATTTTTTCCTTGGAGTATATTGAACTCTTGATAATTAAACTGATCTCCTAGATGAGTTCTATCTGTTTTTCCTCGTTCCTGAAAAAGACCATTATCACTATTACAGTGAGGATAGATAGTTATGCCGTTTTGCTCTTGAATTTCATCTAAAACTTCAGTATATGATTTATTTGAAACAGTAAGCACACCATTAGTCTTTTTACTATCTACGTTAATTTTAGACAAGAAAGTGGCTATTCCTTCTGAAAAGGTGCTCTTCCTATAGATTAACTGATCGAATAAAGCAAGAATATGAACTCCTTGCACATTCACCTCAACACCAGCAATGACGCTTACTAAGCTATTTCTAGACACATCCAATAGAGCGTCTAATAAATGAGGGTGATCATAATTATGATCCGTGATTCCTATGCAGGCCTCATACTTTCGGAAAGCAGATAGAAATGCGATAAAAGTCTTCGCATAATTTTTAGCACGAACTTGTTCATTATCAGTTGAGTCTGTAAAAAAGTATTCTTTAGAGTCAAACTTCAATGCGTCCTCTTCTGATCCAACAGAAGTAATAAATGCCTCCCATTCCTTAGGATCCGATATTTTTAATTCTTCAGCATAATCTTTAAGTTCAATATAGCCTTCATCAAGTATTGTTTGTACTTGTAAATCCCAACGTCGCCACTCTGATCCTTTTGGGTATAGCTTGCTCAAATTCGCGTCCTTTTATTTAATTGGAATGTCCGCTTTGGGTCGAAAGCATATTCCATATATTAAAATTCCTATTCCAAATATACTTCAAAATATAAAACTCTATAACTATAATAGCAATAAGATTATCGTGTAAGTTGTACTCATCATGCAATAGCTCAACTTTGTATATAAAAATACAATAATCTCACTCTATAATTAATATAGATTATAGAGAGATATTCATCAATCTTTCCAAATCAAGCAATAACGATATGCCCTGCGCAGTTCTAGTGATTCTTTGATATTTAATGAAGAGTCATTCCTATGTATTTCAATATATTAGCAATACTATGTAATATTTAACATAAACCAATAAACACTATCTTATTGTTTTTACACAATAAAAACAACGGGCAGGATCGAGAAAGTAGAGTTTCTGGGGTTTGTTAGCGGTCTTTATAATGCTTTTGCTGTATAATATAAGGATAACCTAGAAAGAAGTATATTATGGTAGGAACGTATACTAGAACACAGTACAAGCGTAAATATGCAGAACACGATAATGTCTCATTCGTTGATCTACGCTCTGCCTATGAGATAGCCGCTAGTATGGTTGCTAAACATGGCGATAAATACCTACCTATATTTGAACGTTTAGATAAAGAAATACAAACTCGTAAGCAACAGGAACATATTAAAGCCAAAGCTTTAGAAGTTGCAAAAAAAGCTAAAATAAAACTATAATAATGTAAGAGCTATACGAAGGATTCGCATCTTAAGTATAATTTACTAATCTTAAAATGGTGTACAGGATGGTGTACATAGTGGTGTACATTATATACTTTTTAAAAAACAGATCTTTAATTTTTATTTTATTATCAATGAGTTATACTAATGGTGAAAACGGTGCCAATCCGACCCGGGGAGCCATCATCTTAATTAGCCCTCCTTAACGAGGGTTTTTTTATACCTATATAAATAGAATTTAATATATTATTGACATATTGTATATTTAATGGTACAGTTATATCAATAAAGTTAAAATATTAAATCATTGGTATAAAATTATGAGACTTACAGCAATACAAAAACAATATCATCAAAATGCTGATGACATTATTAGAAACCATTCAAAAGAGCGTAAGTTGCTTGATAAATCAAGATTAGCTGAACTACGTAGCTCTATGAAGAAAAGTATACTTGGCGAAAAATTACTTAAATGGGCTGATAATAATGATATAAAAATTGTTATTGATAGGAAAACAGAAGCAGGTGGATATTATCAAAATGGGTTAAAACTTATTGGGATAGGAACAATGCCATCTGCAGAAACGCTTGCTCATGAAATAACACATGCCATTCAAGATGAATATGGACTGCTAAGCTCAATAGATGGTACAAGTGTCGATGAACTAAAGAAACATACAGTACAAAATTATATGGTTCAAACTCATTTTACAGAGGCGGCTGCATTTGCGGTTGGCAAGTTTGTAGACAAAGAAGTGCAACAAAACATACGTATATTAAAGAAAGATGCCGATAAACTAACAAACGAGCTGAAAAAAGGTAATAAAGGCTTTTTAATTTCGGCTATCAAATTTTACTTTAAACACACAGTATTAAACAGCAGAAAACATATATCGTCTAAAGAAATAAAAGAAGACTTGAAAGATAGATTCATCAACCACTTTAGAAACTCATATATAACAAGGTTCTACGAGGATAGACACTTAAAAATATTTGCAAAAAATATAGGTATAAAAGATATCAAAATTCCATGTGGTACGTTTGAATATGATATGGAAGATTTAAAACTACCTTATAAGCGTGGAGTTAATCTAAACAATAAAAAAAGTGTACTTCAAATTGGCAATATATTAGATGAGTTTAACTTTTTAGATGATTTGCCTGAGAACTTTAATAAATCTGCTAAGTTTAGGAAATTCAAAACAAATCTATCTTTATTAAATTCCAATGAACCATGGACAACAGAGAATGAAATAAAAAATAAACTATTATTTAGGCAAATTAAACACCTACAGAAAAGATAGCACATAGATAAAGAGCCTTATTTCTAGCTTAAATATCTATAATTTGTGGAAATTGGTGCGGGAGGGGGGACTTGAACCCCCACGACCATACGGTCAACGGATTTTAAGTCCGCAGCGTCTACCATTCCGCCACACCCGCACTTAATTTAAGTTTATAAACTTTATACGGGTTACTGGCAAGAAATATTTTTATATTATAAAATTATACTGACATCTCCATGAGTTACTTCATGCACCACAACAGTAGAGTTCACTCCTCCAACATTTGATCTATAGACATCTATATCTTCACCAAACGTTCCTGTAGCTGTACTTGCTACAACATCAATGTTGAATTCACCATTAAACTTTACTGTGTATAAACCACTATTACCATCAGCAGCCCAAATATGTAGAATATTATTATAATCTGTGATTTCTTTAACACCGTATGCATTCAAATCAAATAATTGTGTGCTTGGAGATACAGTAAAATTATCTATATTCTTAAATTGACTTACGTTAGCACCACCTGATTTTAAATCTAAACTTGTAGCAGTTAATAAATTAACTGTATCACCAGATATTGCATTACTTATAGTTGAAGCAAAAGAACTTGTGTTCACATTCGACGCTGCTTCACCAAGTAAACCACCATCAATAAAATCAAAGTTAAGGCTACCTATTTGAAACAAATCACTCCCCACACCACCAAGTAATTTATCTCCTGCGTGATTAGTGCCAGTAATCATATCTTGACCAGCACCACCCCAAACTAAATCTGCACCAGCACCTGCAGCGGTTAGAGTCGTGTCATCAGTAGAACCACCAAAATTTGGGGCTCCTAACAAGTGATCTACCTTAATATGAACACCTGTTACATTTGTTACATTACTATGAGAATCAGTGATTTTAAAATCTAAAACAAGGTCTACATCACCTGTGTTGGCAAGATTCGACAATTCTTGTGTTATAAATACAGAACCATTTGAGGAGATATTAATAAGCCCACTAACATCTACCCCATCTGTAAGATTTGTAATATTTGTTAAGGAGAACGATATAGTATCTCCATCAGGATCTGTTGCCTGAATATGTCCTATTTTCATACCTTTGTTTTCCAATTGCCTGATATGAAATGGGTTTCCTACAGATCCATCACCGCCAAAACCACCAAAATTTAATAAAGATGGGGCTGAGTTTGCAGCATGAACGTTTGCATTGACTACATTAGAATCTATCACTGAACCAGTATCTACTTTTACATCAGCACCACTATCTAACAATATATTGCCGTCATCAACATACCCAACAAACTGATCTGTAGATCCTTCAATTTCCTGCTGAGTTTCATATTCTATCATATTATCTACTAAGAAATTAGGAGACTCTACACTTTCAACTTCAGTTACATTATCTTCATTAACTACGGTATCTTCACTAACTATTGCTTCAGCCTCAACTTCTATAACCTCTGTTTCCACTTCATTTGTATCTGGTGCTACTTGGCTATCATCTGTAGGCTCCAGATTGTTTTGTTCAATTGGCTGATATGTATCAGAATTATAAGTTGATAGGTTATTGTCAAAATTATAAGAATCTTGTAAATAATCAGCATCAACTTGCCCTATATTTTGTATAGGCTCATTATAACTCGTAAGTGATGCTGTCTCGAAACTATCATTAAGCTCAACCATTCCAGAAGCATTAGATAATACAATAGCACCATCAATAATAGTAATCTCACTATCTTGACCTGCTGGATTAATTTTCCCCATCACGACTGTGCCTCTAATACCAATAGAACCTACAGGAGTCTCAATATTAACATTTTCTGGGTCATTCTTACCAATAACACCACTAGTGTACACAAATGCTCCTTTCAACATAGAAAAGAAAGAGCTTCCACCTTGTGTTTCACTATTATAAATATATTCATCTACAGATAAACGAGCTCCTTCGCTAATTGAAAAAGTTGTATTATCAGCAAATTCCATACTAACTGCCCCCTCTTCAGAGGTCTCAATCATATCACCTTCATAAATCAATGTTCCTTGCTCTGCAATCACCCTGGTACCATCTGCACGCAACACCCAAACATCGCCTGCAACTTCAGTCATTTGTCCTGCGGGGCTAACATCATTCATAGTTCCTTGATTCGCATCTGCATATTCTCCAGCATGATTCGGTACGATAAATGATTCGACAAGATCAGCCGATAAAAAGCCACCTTCTGGAGAAATAATATCTGGTGTATCAATTGAGGAAAAATAACCTTGAATAATCACAGTCTCACCATTAGGTGCTGTTAAGACAAGGTCACCGCCATCTTGCATCATTTGTGCATCATTAATAAATACCTCGCTAGGAACAGTAACCTGCTCTTGACCGCCTGTAGATGTAATAATATCAACCATAATTCTTCCCCTAATCTACCAAAACCTAAAAACAACACCCAACTTTTATTATATGGAAATATAATTAACATTGTGTTAAATAAAATACGTATTTATTACAAACGGATAATAGTTTATTGTTAAATTAATAACTTAATTAGCTCTAATAAAAAACATGGAGAAAACAATGACCAAAACAGTACCTAAGAAAATTACAATATTAGGATTATTGTTATTACTATCAACGATTCCATCTTTTCTATTAGCAAGCACGCCTGAATATAAAGCATTACTAATAAAAAAAGAGGCTGGCTCCTTAATGGAAGCTAGAAGATATGAAGAAGCTATTGAAAAATACAAAGAATCTTTATCGATAGACCCTAATTTAGTTGTAAATTACTATAATATTGGTACTTCGTATGCTCACTTAGATCAAAAAGAAAAAGCCATAGAATACTTTTATACTGCGATAGAGCATGGATATAATGAAACAAGATTACATTACAATATGGGGTATTTCTTCATGAAATGGGAAATGTATGAAGATGCAATTACTAGCTATGAAGTCGCTTATAAAATGAAGCCCAAAGCACACAACACTATTTTAAATCTTGGTCTTGCATATAAAAAAGCTGGCTATACAGCAAAAGCAAAAGCTGTTTTAACAAGTGGGGCTCAATTATACCCAAAAAGCAAAAATATACTTAGAACATTGGATAATTTAGAAGTAAACGAAAGCTGGAATCAAGAAACTAAGAATCCAGAATATACCATTAATAAATGTAAAAAACTTGGTCAATCATGTGAAAAAGCAGGGTTTATTCTATTAAAGGCAAATAAAAAGAAACAAGCATTAGAATATTTTAAGACAGCTTGTGATAAAAATTATAGCATGAGCTGCGCTCAAGGTGGTTGGATTGCTTATGAATTTAAGGATTTAAAATTGTCTCGTGCTTTATATCAAAAAGGCTGTTATCTAAAAAAACTTTCTGCATGCGGTAATTTAGCTGAGTTATTGTGGGAGGCTGGGGAAAAAGAACAAGCCCATGTTATTTATAGGACTGCATGCAACTTAGGAGATCCTAGATCATGTGGTATAATGGGGGATTATGTAGTAGATACTAATCCATTACTCGCAAAAAGATGGTATTTAATGTCATGCGAATTGGGTAATAAAGAGGGTTGCAGGCGACACAAAATGGTAAAATAATCAAATGAAATATTATAAAAAAATAGCTAAAATCATTTCCAGACTATCAAAATACTTATTCATTTCGTTCCTAATATATGTAGGTTTGATATTAATGTTTTTTGTTGGCGCTGCTATTTTTGCTGCAATTAATGGTAACTTCTTAGAGTTTTGGAACTCATTTATACATATAACATAAATAACCAAGAATAATTAATAAATATTTAACTTAGATGCAGTGTACTATAATAATATGAAAGAAAAACTTGAACAAATATTCAAACTAGCTGATAAGGCGCAAGAGTTATATAAAAGTCAAATAATGAGAGAACACTCAGAATTTATGACGGCTTTTATTGCGGCAGCTAGAATCAGCAAAGAAGCCTCAGGTTTAGTCGAAAAACCATTTCAAGATAAATTAGAAACAGCCTCTAAATATCGTGACGCATACTCTCATATGATATCAATCATAGAGGCAAAGAAAATAATCCTAAGCTCTAAAGAAAACATAACAAATGAAGACATTCAAGTTTTAATTGATAACGCATATGAAGAAAATAAACTTACTGGAATGGCAACGACAATTAATTGCACAAATAATTTATTAAATGAGCTAACAGAGCTAATATCTGAGCCGAATAAGCTACAACC
>JAJFGX010000048.1 GCA_021775895.1 Alphaproteobacteria bacterium
TACATTAATGGTCACCGCAATGGCTCATGTTAAAATGGGAGCAAGCGTTAGTAGCGATTTCAAACAAGCTGATGATTTAATTTATCTATTAGGAGAAAATGGCTCGGGTCTAGCAGGCTCTGAATTTGTAGAACAATTCATAACCGACAATACAAAACTTCCTGATATTAACTTAGATGAGAATGCAAAATTATATCGTCTATATCGCTTAGCTTGCGAAGAGAATTTATTACAATCAGGGCATGATGTTTCTGATGGTGGAATGCTCTGTGCGATTACAGAATCTGCAATCGGTGGTAGGTTAGGTGCAGAACTAGAAACTAAAAATTCATTAGAATTTTACTTTAATGAAGCACCAGCTAGATTTATTGTTAGTGTATCACCTGAAAATAAAGAAGCTTTTGAAGCTCACTTCAGTGATACTTCATACTTATATTTAGGTCGCACAACTACTAAACCTCAAATAATTGCAGAAGACAATACATGGCAACTTGATGAATTAATTACAACATGGAAAGAAGGCATTAAATCATGATGAAACCAAATTTTTTAATTCTAGCAGGTGATGGTATTAACTGTGAGCATGAAACAGCTAAAGCTTTCGAACTGGCAGGTGGAACAACCTCAATCGTGCATATTAATGACTTATTGCTGAACTCTAAATCTATATTTGACTATCAAGGTATAGCAATTCCGGGAGGCTTCTCATTCGGTGATGAGCTAGGAAGCGGTCAATTATTAGCCTTAAAAATACGCCACCAATTATCTGATGTCTTCCAAGAGTTTGTAGAGCAACAAAACCCAATTATTGGTATCTGCAATGGATTTCAAGTTTTGATGAAACTAGGTATTCTTCCCTTTCCAGATGAAGAAAGAACGGCGACATTAACCGCAAATGAATCTGGGCATTTCATAAATAAATGGGCAGAACTTAAAGCTGATGAAAATAGCATTTGCAAATGGACTATTGGTATGAAGAGCAAAATTGAACTTCCAGTACGTCATGGTGAAGGACGTGTTATATTTAAACAAGGGCATGAAAAAGAACTATATAGCCGCCTAAAAGAAAATGGACAAATACCTTTCACTTATACCGAAGATATAAATGGCTCATACGAACAAATCGCTGCAATCTGTGATCCTAGCGGCTTGGTTATGGGTATGATGCCTCACCCTGAAGCATTTGTATCTCAAGCAACATATAGAACACCACAAAAAGATATTTTTGCAAAAGGTGATGGAACAATGATTTTTGAAAGTATAGTAAACTACTTAAATGATATTGAGCTAACAACCAGCCAAAAGGAAGCAAGAGGATAAAATGCAAAATCTAGTTAAAATAAAACGTGCCTTAATCAGTGTAAGCGATAAAGCTGGACTAGAAGATTTAGTCACCGTCTTAACAGAGCATAACATAGAAATTATATCCTCTGGTGGAACACGTAAGTATCTGGAAAATCTTAACTTTAAGGTAACTCCAATTGAGCAAGTAACAGGCAATCCAGAGGCTTTTTCTGGGCGTATGAAAACTCTAAGCTTCCAAGTATCTAGTGCTTTACTGTATAGAAGAGACAACGAGCAAGATTTAGTCGAGGCAAAAGAACTAAGTATTGAAGCCATAGATTTGGTCGTGTGTAATTTATATCCATTCGAAAAAGTGGCAAAAGAACAAGCCGATTGGGACGTGTTAATTGAAAATATTGATATTGGAGGCCCTACAATGGTAAGGGCTGCAGCAAAAAATTATAAAGATGTTTGCGTTGCAACGAACAAAATTCAATATGCTAATATTATTTCTGAGCTTAAAGAACATAATGGAGAAACTAGCATTGCTCTGCGTCAGAAAATGGCTCTGGCCGCTTTTAAACATTTAGCTTCATATGATAGTGCAATTGTACACCAAATGGAAAAACATTGGGACAGTGAAGTCACTATACCAGTGCTATCAATGGAAAAAGCAAAAGAATTACGCTATGGCGAAAACCCACATCAAAAATCATGGCTCTGCCCTGATCCATTTGAAAGTGGAATTGCGAATGCTGAACCAATACAAGGCAAAGCATTATCTTACAATAATCTGCTTGATGCTGATGCTGCATGGCGTTGTAATGGCGATTTATCATCAGTTGCCCCTGATAATTTATCTGCTGTTGTAACAATTATTAAGCATTCAAACCCATGTGGAGCGGCTTGCTCTGCAACAGTACTTGAAGCTCTGGAATTAGCATGGGCTGGCGATCCAATCAGTAGTTTTGGCAGTATAATCTGCTTTAATCAAGAGGTTACAACAGAATGTGCAACATGGCTAAAAGATAAGTTTATTGAAGTTATTATTGCTCCATCTTTTAGTGCTGATGCTCTAGAAGTTTTTGCGAAGAAAAAAAACCTTAGACTACTACCTTTAGCAACGCATAATGGTGAGTACTCATCACCTATGGTGCGTTCAATATCTGGTGGCTGGCTTGTTCAGCAAGAAGATAGCAAAGCCGATGAACAACTGCAATCAGTGACAAAAAATAACTTCCCTGAAAGCAAACATGAACTCGCCAGTTTTGGCGTTATGGCGTGCAAGCACCTGCGTAGTAATGCCATTGGTGTTTTTCATGAGTTTGATAATGGCTTGGCTTTAATTGGTGCTGGAATGGGTAACCCAAACCGTTTAATTAGCCTCGAACAAGCTGTCAACAAAGCACGAGAAAATGGCTTTGATGATTTATCTAATGATGTTTTAATCTCTGATGCATTTTTTCCATTCTCAGATAATATTGATATTGTTCATCAAGCTGGAATTAAATATGTGCTACAACCAGGTGGTAGCATTCAAGATAATCAAGTGATTGAAGCATGTAATGATGTAGAAATGTCCATGGCATTTACTGGTCGTCGTCACTTCCGTCATTAATCAAGGAGAATAACTACAATGCAAAGCAATATGATTTCATACAAAGATGCGGGCGTTGATATTGAAAAAGCAGATATGCTGGTTGAAAAAATAAAACAGCGAGTTAAAACAACCTATGGCAAGCGTGTACGTGGTGGAGTTGGCGGTTTTGCCTGTTTATATGAAGTTGGCAATGGCAAGCTTTTGGCGGCAGGCACAGATGGCGTTGGCACAAAGCTAAAAATTGCTCAAAAACTTGGCAAGCACAACACCATCGGCATAGACCTTGTTGCTATGTGCATAAATGATGTTATTTGTACTGGTGCAACTCCTCTATTTTTTATGGATTATGTGGCAACTGGCAAACTTGATGTCGGGGTAACCGAAAGCATTATTGAAGGCGTAATTGATGGCTGTCTGCAATCTGACGCTGCACTTATTGGTGGTGAGACCGCAGAAATGCCAGGTATGTATGCTAATGGAGAATACGACCTTGCAGGCTTTGCGGTTGGCGAGGTTATGGAGGACGATATAATCGATGGCTCAAAAATATCTGCTGGCGATACTATAATTGCTCTGCCATCAGCAGGTATTCATTCGAATGGCTATTCATTGGTAAATAAGTTAATCGATCCAACTGAAAATGAGCTATATGAGACTTGTCTAACACCAACACGCATTTATTGGTCAATTATTCGTGATTTAATGACTGAAAACAGAAGCTTGATAAAAGGTATGGCACATATAACAGGTGGCGGAATTACTAATATTGCCCGCATTAACAAAGATTTTAACTATAATATAAAAACTCTACCGACAGATATTCCAGAGGTTTTTGCAACTCTGCAAGAACGCTCAAATCTCGACATGAAAGAAATCTACCGCACATTCAATATGGGTATGGGCTTTGTAATTATCACCGATAAACCAGCAGAGCTTGAAGCACACTTAAATGCTAAACAAGAAAAATTCTGGAATATAGGCATAGTTGAAGCTGGAGAAACAAACAATCATGGACAAGTATTC
>JAJFGX010000049.1 GCA_021775895.1 Alphaproteobacteria bacterium
TTCATTGAATTTTGCTGACATACCAAATTATCACATTTATATCATCCAAAACATAGCCCCCGGTCCACCAACAGAAATGGCAACAGCTACGCCTGAAATATTACCAAGTCCTACGGTCGCAGACAGGCTTGTCATTAAGGCTTGGAAACGATTTATGTGCCCCTCTCCACTTTCATTTTTATCATATTTACCTTGCAACAGCTCTATTGCGTGTTTTAGGTAGCGAATATTTACAAAGCCAAAATAAAAAGTAAGAAATATTGACGCAATAACTAGCCAAACTAAGATAAGTGGTATTGATTGTTCATATTTGGTGCATTCAAAAATAGTTTTAGAATAAAAAACAATTTCTTGGGTTTTTTCTGATATAGGAGCAAATTTCTCATCTAATATGGTATCTAATGACTTTGTTATATTTTCATCAGATTGAGATACAGCTTTTTCAGCCGTTGTGTCAGTTTTATTTGCACAAACTGTAGCAATAGCAGGACTAGATATAAAATATAAAGCAATGACAGCAACAAAAAGAAAATAACGCATAGATTTAATAACCCCAGTAATTGTTTTTAAGAATAAGTATATAACTAACAGGAAAAATTGTACCTTGCAAATTATCTATTTTTTCATGAAAATAGACAATAGTTTTAATAGGTGTCGAATAAATGATAAAACAACATATAATTATAAGTCCAGATGCAATGGTATGTCAGCTTGTTACTGGCATTCTAAAGAAAAATGGTATTAGCTCCATTATTAATCAAGACTTACTAGGTAAGGCGCATGATATATCGTCAACTGATATTTTTTTAATAGATATTATTGATGATACACAGTTATCAGAAGGGCTATGGGCGAAGTGCTTATCTTCTAATATTTTAAATCAGGCTGTTTTTATTATTAATAGTGAACATAGTTTATATAACACTATAGTTAGTCATTGCCCAGCGGAACAAATAATCATTAAGCCAGTATTTCCAGATAAGTTATATTCTGCTATCAATACATTAAGCAGTGAACCAGAAATAAATCAAGCAGAACAGCCAAATAATACACGTGAGGCTTTTATGAAGCGTGCTTTAGATATTAGCTTTGAGAAAATGCGTGAGGAACGTGAAGCTCCATTTGGAGCTGTTATTGTTAAAGACAATAAAATTATTGCGGAAGGGTCAAGCGAGGTTATCTCGCAAAATGATCCGACAGCTCATGCTGAAATTGTTGCTCTGCGGAAAGCTGGCAAGAAATTAGATCATTATTATTTACGTGATTGTGAAATTTATACTAGCACAGAGCCTTGCCCGATGTGCCTTGCTGCACTTTATTTGGCGGGCATTCAAAAGATTTATTACGCTAATTCTCAAAGTGATGCAGAAGAGTTTGGCTTTGGCAGACAAAATCTATATGATGAAATTGCGATGGTTCGAGATAAAAGAATAATGCCTTATATTCGTATGATGGAAGATGAGGCTATATATGCTCTTGAAGAATGGAAGAATAATTTTACGTCTGATGGATACAACACTATAGAGGGGTAGTTAAGAATATGCGTTATGAATTAATTGGCGGAGAAACATTTCCTGTAATAAAAGTTTGGCTAGATAATGGTGAATTTATTAAGGCTGAATCTGGTGCAATGCTGGCAATGACAGAGAATCTAAAATTAACAGGTAAAATGGATGGCGGTATAAAACGTTCTATTGGCCGCATGTTTTCAGGTGAATCATTTTTTATGCAGAATATCGAAGCCGTGGACGGCAGTGGCTGGGCAATGCTTTCAACTCCAGCCCCTGGGGGTGTTGTTGATATAGAGCTTGATGGTAATACAGAATGGACAGTACAGAAAAATGGCTTTTTAGCTGGAACATCAGATGTTGAAATTTCAACTAAGGTGCAAAGCCTAACCAGAGGAATTCTAAGTGGCGAAGGGTTCTTTGTTATCAAAGTTGCTGGACGTGGACATGTCTTTTTATCAAGTTATGGTGCTATTCATCCAATTGATATAGCAGATGGTGAAAAATTATTAATTGATAATGGTCACTTGGTTGCTTGGGATTCAAAAATGCATTATAGCATTACTAAAGGTGCTAAAAGTTGGTTTTCTTCTGTGACTTCTGGAGAAGGGTTTGCTTGTGATTTCACAGGGCCTGGACGAGTGTACATTCAAACACGTAACCCTAATGATTTTGGTAAGTGGATTGCTCCATTAATTCCGATGCCTCGTAGTAGTAATTCATAGTAATAAAAGGATAATATAAATAATATGCTTTATACACCAAGTAAACTTCAGTTAATTGTTTTATTGTGTTTGATAGTTACTTTTGCTTTGTTAACAATAACTCCAGCATTAGCACAAAAATCTAGCAATAAAGTTATATCACAGCGTATAGTACGTCCGATGATTCCTTTGGATACAGTGACTCTACAGGCTGAAGGTATTAAGATACGTTTATGGGGAATTAAGGCTGCGCATACGTCAGAAACTCCTCTTGAGCTAAATGCCTTAATGTTTGTTGAAAAAATAATTGGTAATGAGCATGTTAATTGTAAGGTTGCTAATATCAATGCAAAAGAGCCAGTAGCTCGTTGTTTAGTGCATACGAATGAAGATTTAGGGCTTGCATTATTACAAGCAGGTTATGCTGTTGTTGATCGACACCAAACTTATAACTCTGTTTTTGCATCGTCCTACGAAGATGCGCAAACCAGTGCTAGAATTAAGCGTGTTGGTATTTGGAAATTTGCTAGCCACAAAGAAACAGAGAACTTAATACCTGCTTGGCTTGCACCATATATGCCAAGCCTTGTTCCTATTAGTCTTGTCTTTGGGCCATTTTTTGGGCTTTTATTTATTGCTCTGACAACCAAACGAGGATTTTCGAAAATAGTTCGTCGTCAAAGAATTGAATTTAATGAAGCCCGTGAAAAAGAAGATGGACTTCTAAGGCGTGAAAAACTAATTCTAGCCTCAGCCCTTGAGGGTGAACTTTCTGAAAATAAAATAAAGATAGAAGCGTTTCTTACAATTTATCAAAATATTCTAAATGAGTTGACTGAAGATATTGAAACTCCAAAATATCAAAAAGGTGGTGACTTAATACATAAACACCCGTCTCTTACTAGGACAGTTTTTGAAGGTTCTATTAGTAAGCTGTCAGCACTTGATATGCATATGGCAAGTACACTATCTAAGCTTTATGCACATATTTATGCTGAGCCTGATTATAATACTATCGACCCATCTACCCCATTGCCAGATGTTATAAATATGACAAAACAGGTTATTAAAGAAGCAGAAGATCTTGCGCCAGAAATAGATTATGCGATTGAGCAATTGCAAGAGACGATGCAACAACAATTAGAAACTGGTAGTGCTAAAAAGAAAGCTGCTTAATACGTTTGAATGAGGAAAAAGATGAAAACACATAATGTTAAAGTTTATAAAGAAACTGAACAATTAACTAAGGAAAAACAGTTAGCATGGAAAATGGCAGAGGTTGCGGCTGACCCTGTTGTTATTGATGATGATGTAGTTGAAATGATTATCAATAGAATAATTGATAATGCAGCTGTCGCAACCGCCTCACTTGCTAGAAATCCTGTTGTTACGGCTAGAACACAAGCACTTGATCATTCCAGACAATCTGGAGCGACAATTTTTGGTATGAATAATCGATATGGAGTAACCGCAGAATGGGCAGCATGGGCGAATGGAACAGCAGTACGTGAATTAGATTATCATGATACTTATTTAGCAGCAGATTATGCGCACCCAGCAGATAGTATTCCTCCGCTGTTAGCTGTTGCTCAACAAACAATGCGTAGTGGACAAGACTTAATTCGTGGGCTTGCAACCGCATATGAATTGCATATAAATTTAGTTAAGGCAATTTGTCTGCACAAACATAA
>JAJFGX010000050.1 GCA_021775895.1 Alphaproteobacteria bacterium
ACTTAACTACTATGAGTGATCGCTGTCTTTTTAATGCCAATCGATTAACTAAGTTTGAAGCACCAGCACTTACTAAGATGAGTGAGTACTGTCTTTATAACGCTGATGCGTTGATACAGCTCAAAGCTCCTGCACTTACCGTTATGGGCAATAACTGTCTTTGTTTTGCATCTGTATTGACACAGCTTGAAATCCCAGCACTTACTACTATAGAAGACGGCTGCATTTGCTGGGCTTTTGCATTAACTAAGTTTGAAGCCCCATCGCTTAACACAATGGGTAGCCACTGCCTCTATCATGTTCATGCATTGACGCAGTTTGAAGTTCCTGCACTTATCACTATGGATAGTAATTGCCTCTATAAAGCTAATACATTGACAAGATTTGAAGCTTCAACGCTTACTAAAATGGGCAATAGTTGCCTTTACCATGCCAATAAATTAACAAAATTTGAAGCTCCCCTTCTAGAATATACGCCTTCTTATCTCCAGCGCTTTAATAATTCACCTAAACTTACAGTTAAGAGAAACATTGCTCCCTGAGATGGCATAAGTAAACGTTAAGCAGGATTACTATATAGTACTACCAATTTGTTTTGCCTAGTTTCTTACCATTTTTCAAGTTTTCTAAAGCTTTACGATTTTTTCCAATAGCAACATCTATTAAAACTGGCAAGACTGGAAAAAGAAGAGGCGTAATTAACATTCCAGCTAATAAATTACCTCCCAAACCATCATTCAACTCAGAACCACTTTTGGTTATTGAACATGCATTTATATCAACTGCATCTTGGTGCTCTGCCTGACATTCACGTAAGGCATCTGAGTTCACTGGATTTGAATAACCAAGTTTAATTAATGGCATAACATTTTCTTCAAATTCATCAAGAATATCACCTGCATCATCTTCAGCTATATTAGGATCTCTATGAATAGTATCGGTAAATGTTTTTGCTAAAGACAAGAATTCTTGCCACTCTTTATCTGCCTGTTCTTCAGAAATACTTGTTGCATTAGAATCAGCACTTAAAGCATCCATAATATAAGACTGGCTAGGATCTATGATAGAACCATTACCCACATAAGCAGATTTTCTTTCGATTAATTCTTCCAATACAGTCTCATAATCACCTGCAATTTTATCTGCATATTGATTACCATCCTCACCAGGAAATGCAATGGTTACTCCAATTGCTGGTAGCACACCGACAGCAGACACCATCGCTGCAACAAAAATTAAGTCTCCAACATCATATTTAGATCCAAAATCTTTATAGGGTTCTGGTTGCAGGTCGAGAACTGCGCTTGCAAATTTTTGTAATATGGACATAAGCTAACCTTTTATTTGTTTTGTAATATTTCACTTTAATTATTCTAAATGAACGTATCACAAAGATAAAACTATGTCAACAATATATATTAAAAAAAACTACAACCCCAAAACATCGTACATTGAATATAAACCTGCAGTTTTATCTTTTACCCATAGAGCTGCATGTACTGCACCTCTAGCAAATATTTTTCTATCAGTTGCTTTATGTGCAAGCTCTATACGCTCGCCTCTACCTGCAAAAAATACACTATGCTCACCAACAATATCACCGCCACGCATAACTGAGAAACCAATATCACCACTTTCTCTTTCCCCAATGCGGTCATTATAATTAGGGGTGAAATTTTCGATGTCTCTACCTTTTGCAGCAGAATGCCCCAAAGCTATCGCTGTTCCTGATGGAGCATCTTTCTTGTGCTTATGATGAGCCTCAAAAATCTCAATATCAAATTCTTCACCCAAAATTGATGCTGTTTTTTCAACTAAAGATAATAGCACATTCACTCCAAGGCTCATATTTGGAGCATAAACCACAGGTACACTTTCAGCCGTACTGCGGAGCATATTCATATGCTCGTCTAGCAACCCCGTTGTTCCAACAACCAAGGCTGTGTTTGTATTTTTAGCAAATTGACAGTGTGATTCTAAAGCATCGGGAGAAGTAAAATCAATCACAACATCAGATTTAGCAAATAGGGCTTGTGTTTGATCAGTTATTAAAGCATTAACATTCTCTCTTCCTATAAGAGAGCCTATAGTTTTACCTATTTCATCAGCTCCACTAACAACGCTACCTCCTGATAAAAAATCAGGGTTCTTATCCGAAATCACCTCTGCTATTGAACGTCCCATACGCCCAGCAACCCCCATAATAGCTATCTGCATTATTTTATCCTCTCTTTTGTTCTAAATTCAGTATATACTTAGAAATCTAAATATAATAGGAATATGCTATGTCTTTCACACTTACCACAACTAAATTATCTATTTTAACTTTATGCATGATAATAATCATGCCTATCAATATTGCAAATGCCACATTTCTAATGCCTCATACAGCAAAATATGAGTTTAAAATTGTTAAACGAAGCACTGGTAGTCCGATAGCTAATATTAATGGCACAATGCTATATACAATTGATGATGAGTGTGATGGCTGGTCTACCACTCAAGATTTTGAGTTCTTTTACACATATAATGACAACACTCGCACTTCTGAGGTTAAATATTTTACAAACTGGGAAGCTAAAAATAGCGACAACATGTATTTCACATCAAAAAAAATCTCTAATGGAGTATTAGATGAAATACTACACGGTACAGCCTCTAAAGGCTCTGACAAAGAAGGAAAAGCCATTTTTTCAATGCCTAAAGGGTTATCATTTAACCTGAATAATAAAACAACCTTTCCTAATCAATATATTCTTGAATTGCTTGAAAAAGCCAAAAACAATGAAAAATTCTATAATAAAATGCTATTTGATGGTACTGATAAAAACGGAGCAGTTGAAGCTAATAGCTTCATTGGTAAAAAGCTTTTATCCAAGGAAATTATAGAGTTAAAAAACAATAAAAATATTTCAGAAGACGCTCTAGGAAAATATGCTTGGAAAATAAGAATCGCATTTTTTGCACCAAATAAAGAAACTATGCTACCATCACATGAAATAGATATGATTCTACATGATAATGGTGTTATTAGTTCTACTGTAATTAAATATAATGGTTTTTCGGTTAGTGAGACTATAACTAGTATAAAAATTAATAAAAAACCTAATTGTTAGACTATAAAAAATGAAAGGGACAACAACATGTCTAAAACCGTTCTAATTGTCGAAGATAATGAACTTAACATGAAGTTATTTGATGACTTATTATCTGCTCATGGCTATGAGATAGTTAAAACTCAAGATGGACGTGATGCTGTTGATCTAGTCAAACAACATATGCCAGATTTAATCATCATGGATATTCAACTACCTGAAATTTCAGGAATTGAAGTCACTAAAGAAATTAAAAGCAATGACAACCTTAAACACATTCCTGTAATTGCTGTCACCGCTTTTGCTATGAAGGGCGATGAAGAAAAGATAAAGGCTAGCGGTTGTGAGGACTATATTGCCAAACCTATATCGGTTTCTAATTTTATAAAAGTTGTAAAAAAATATTTAGATTAACGAATATTTTAACTTTGTTCTCTATTGTAGAATGAACAAGGTTGTATATTATATAATTAGTGTTATTTAGTATATATCGCTTATTTTGTTAATAATAATATTTTGAAGGATTTTTAAAAGAAACCATGTCTGCTCGTATTTTAGTCGTTGATGATATTCTACCAAATGTAAAACTGCTTGAGGTCAAGCTCAAAGGAGAATACTACGATGTATTAACAGCAACTAACGGACAAGATGCTCTTAAAATTGCTGAAGAAGAAAAACCAGATGTAATACTGCTTGATGTTATGATGCCCGGTATGGACGGTTTCGAAGTATGCGAACGCCTAAAGTCAAACCCAGTAACAGTTCATATACCAGTTATTATGGTCACAGCATTAACAGATGCAACAGATCGTGTACGAGGGCTTGAATCTGGAGCAGATGACTTTCTTAGCAAACCAGTTAATGATGTTGCATTAATGTCTAGATTGCGTTCATTGATTCGCTTAAAAATGATTGTTGATGAGTGGCAAATTCGTGAAAACACCGCCAATCAATTAGGTGTTATGGACGATAAAAAAACAATGATGGCAGAATCGGTTGAAAATGCAAAAGTGTTGATCATTGAAGATAACACCATGGAAAACAGTAAAATGGCTGAAACTTTAAAAAGAGACAATGCCAAAGTAACCGCTGTAACCGTAGGTGAACGTGCAATTGAAGAGGCTAAATACGAAGATTTTGATCTGATTGTAGTTAGTTTAAACATGATAGATGAAGATGGTCTGCGTCTATGTTCATTCTTCCGTTCAAACGAGCGTACTCGCTCTGTTCCAATATTAATGGTTGGTGAAGAACAAGATATGAAACGCATTGCTCAAGGACTTGAGATCGGTGCTCATGATTATATACTTCGTCCTTTAGACAGAAATGAATTTTTGGCTAGAATACGTACACAGATTCGTCGCAAACGCTATCAAGATCGCTTACGAACAAATTATGAACTAAGCCTTTCTATGGCTCTAACGGATGAACTAACGGGTCTATATAATCGTCGTTACCTTACTGTCCATTTAGAAAAAATTCTTGGAAAATTTGAAATTGATAAAAAACCTGTAACTGTTCTAATGATGGATATAGATCACTTTAAAGCTGTTAACGACACGCATGGCCACGATGCTGGTGATGATGTTTTGCGTATATTCTCCAAGCGTATAAGTGATTGCCTAAGAAGTTTTGACACAGTTGCCAGAATGGGTGGTGAAGAGTTTATTGCGATTCTGCCAGATGCTCCAAAAGACATTGCTATTCAAGTTGCTGAACGTTTAAGGCGTAGCATCGCAGATAAACCTATCCCATCAAAAGGTATAGGCAAAGAGCTAGATATAACAGTCAGTATTGGTGGATTTATCATGACAGAATCTGGATTGTCCTCTGATGCTGTGATGAAAAAAGCTGATGATGCACTCTATGAAGCTAAAGATGCAGGAAGAAATTGTTGTGTATTTGATCGCATTGGTAAAATTAACCCTGATGATGTTGTTCAGAAAAAACGACCAACTATAGATACTGATGATCAAAATAACGATCAATCCGTTGATACAGATACACAAACAAAAGAATTACCAGAACCTATTGCAGAGCCAATAGAGCCTCAAGCTAGAACCATGCCTACAGGAGCTCCCTACGATCCGTTCGAGACCGAAGCTGATAGAGCAACGGTAGAAAAAGAGCCCATTGTAGCTCCACCACCGCCTTCTCCGGCACAAAAAGCTACACCTGATTTTTTCATTGATCCATCACTTACAGATCCAATGAACATTGCAAATAATGAACATAAAGACAAAAAATCAGAAGATAACTCTTAGAGTAAAAATTCTAAACGCAAACCTATATATTATTTTTGACTAGATTAATATAATCCTTTATGCTATCGCTTTTCATGTATGAATTTAATATCATTCATAAAAAATAAGGTTTTAAAAGCCAAGTATTATAAAACCATTGTAAAACTGATTATTATTAAGAAAGGATAAAATAAATGAGCAATGTAGGAGAAAGAGTAAAGGCTATTGTTGTTGAGCAATTAGATGTTGATGCAACTAAAGTAACAGATACAGCAAGCTTTATTGATGACCTAGGCGCTGACAGTTTAGACACTGTTGAGCTAGTTATGGCATTTGAAGAGGAATTTGGCGTTGAAATTCCTGATGATGCTGCAGAAAAAATTATGACAGTTCAAGATGCAATTTCTTTCATTGAACAGAATGCAGAAGCAGCTTAAGTAATTAAGAAAAACTGGTCAGGCTTTGTATAATCATAGCTTGACCTTTTTTTTTACTTAAATTAAGAATTATTACGAACGACTGCAAACTACTATAAAAGGACTTATTTTTATGAGACGTGTTGTTATTACAGGTATGGGTATGCTAACCCCTCTAGGTGTTGGAGTTAATCACAATTGGGCAGATATAACTAATAGTCGCTCTGGCATTAGAGGAATTAAGGGCTTTGATGCTTCAGATATTACTTCACAAATCGCAGGCGAAGTACCACTAGCTTCATGGAATGACACACAAGAAAAATCTGCTCTTAATGTAGATGATTTTATTTCTTCAAAAGACCAACGTAAAATGGATAAATTTATACATTTTGGTTTAATTGCTGCAGAAGAGGCGGTTAAAGATAGTGGTTGGGAAGCTGATACTACTGATAAACAATACCGTACAGGCGTTCTAATTGGATCTGGTATTGGCGGGTTAAACAGTATTCACGACAACTCTCTTATATTACAAGAGAAAGGGCCTCGCCGTATTTCTCCATTTTTTATTCCGTCCGCACTTATTAACTTAATTTCTGGACAAGTTTCAATTCAACATGGCTTTAAAGGGCCTAACCACGCTGTTGTTACGGCTTGCGCTACAGGAACCCACGCTATTGGTGATGCTGCACGCCTTATAATGTTAGATGATGCTGATGTTATGATTGCAGGTGGAGCAGAAGCTGCTGTTTGTAAAATTGGAGTTGCAGGCTTTGCTGCTGCCAGAGCTTTATCAACTGGCTATAATGATAAACCAGAGCAAGCATCTAGGCCATTTGACAAAGATCGTGATGGCTTTGTTATTGGTGAAGGTGCTGGCGTTATTGTGCTTGAAGAAATGGAACATGCTAAAAAGCGTGGTGCAAAAATTTACGCCGAAGTAACTGGTTACGGGCTATCAGGTGATGCATATCACGTTACTTCGCCAGCTGAAAATGGTGAAGGTGGTTATAGGGCAATGCAGGCTGCGGTTAAACGTGCTGGTATTAATCTTGATGATGTAGACTATATCAATGCACATGGAACATCGACTCCACTTGGTGATGATATTGAGCTTGGTGCTGTAAAACGCCTATTTGGTGATGCGATGGCTGATATAGCTATGTCATCAACAAAATCAGCTGTTGGTCATTTACTTGGTGCAGCTGGAGCAATTGAGGCTATTTATACAGCTAAAGCGATTGAAACTGGTATTATACCGCCAACTCTAAACTTAGATAACCCATCTGACGTATGTGATGGGGTAAATTTAGTTCCACATACAGCCCAAGAAAAAACAGTGGATATAGCAATATCCAACTCTTTTGGCTTTGGTGGAACAAATGCTTCTTTAATATTCGGTTCGGTTTAAACATTGATGAAAACCATTTTATATGGACTAACTTCCCTTCTGTTTATCGGCATCATTATAGCCTCTATTGCAACCTATTTAATTAGTGCCGAATTGCATAAAGATGGTGCATTCAATCAGGATAAGCTATTTTCTATAGAAAAAGGCTCTTCAGTTGCTTTAATTGCCAAAAACCTACAAAAGAATGATTTAATTAGTAAAGATTGGCTATTCATAGTCGGCAGTAGAGCCATTAAAGCGGATAAAAAAATTAAAACTGGTGAGTACTCTATTCCCGCAAAATCCAGTATATTAGATATAATTGATATTTTAGTCCTAGGGAAACAACATCAATATTCTTTAACAATTCCAGAGGGCTTGAATTCATACCAAGTTATAGAGCTGATAAACTCTAATCCAATATTAACGGGAGAAATAACAGATTTCCCTAAAGATGGCTCGCTTCTACCAGAGACATATTATTTTACAAAGAATACCAGTAAAACAGAAATAATCACTCGCATGCAAAAAAATATGCAGGAGATTCTAAAAGCCGAGTGGGCAAAGCGAGATAAAAACCTCCCGCTGAAAACCATGCAAGAGGCTCTGATTCTTGCATCAATAGTTGAAAAAGAAACAGGTATTAATAGTGAGCGTGCCAAAGTTGCAGGAGTATTCATCAATCGCCTGAACAAAGGCATGAAATTGCAAACTGACCCTACGGTGATTTATGCGATAACTGATGGCGGTAAAAAACCATTAAAACGTAAGCTATATTTTAAAGATTTAGAGAAACCGCACCCATATAACACCTATAGTATTACAGGATTGCCACCAGCTCCAATCTGCCACCCAAGCTATAAAAGCATTGTCGCTAGCCTGCACCCAGAGACACATAAATATATTTATTTCGTTGCTAATGGAACAGGAGGACATAATTTTGCCAAAACTCTAAATGGGCATAATAAAAATGTCGCTGCATGGCGTAGAGTTAGGAAATAACTAAGACACCATATTACTTTTTCATTTTTGGCGGCTGAGATTTAGACTTATGATCTTTTTCATCTACTGTTATGTTTACTTCACCCATGAGTTTTCTAACTTTTTCCTTTTCTTCATCTGGTAAATCTTTAAACTTTCGAAGATCATTACCATATTTAACTTCAGCGTTTGCATTTAACTCAGTAATTGCTTCTTTAGCTTTTTTCATTGCTTCATTTGCTTTTACTTTTAATTCTTCTCCAGCATCATCATGTCCAAGCACCTCTTCTGCTCTTTCGATAGTCGCTTGATGATATTTAAGCTTTGAATTTTTTACTTTTTCTTCTCCAGCTTTTCTGTTTTGGTCACATCTTGATAATATATCTGCCTCTTCATAGAAGGATATAACTACTTTTAAAGCAAGCTCAATTGCTTCAAGTCGTGTTTCCAATTTTTCTTTAGCTATTCTTGTATTTGTTTTCAGCGCATCTGGTAATAAATTTTGTATAGGCTCATCTTCATAACTATCTCTCAAGCTTTTTATTACATACTGACAATTCTCTCCTAGCGACAGCATAGCTTTTTTGCGTATTGACATTTTAGGTGTAGGGTTATTTATTATTTCCTCAACCATATCAATAGTTGTTGTTTTACCTGAATGAAAATCAGTCATCATAGTTTTTAATAGTTTTTCTTTATTCATTGCCAGTAATTCTTCTGTACCTATTACTTTGCCTCCATTAAACTTGGCAAATGACTTTTTAACTATAGCCATTACTTCCTTTGCTTTTTCTTTTGATTCTGGTGTAGCATTATCATCTTCAAGTGTCTTTCGTCCACTCTCCATAACTCTCTGGTAGTGTTCAAGCTTGATTTTTTTAATTTCTTCTTCATCCATTTTAACTCTCCTAATTATTAACTATCAAAACAAGTATAACCGCTAAACCTCAAAAATATCTTAATTATGTAATGTTTCCATAGAAGGACAAGAAATGGCTTGACTTTGTAAGTGTAAACAGCTAATTTTTGCAGATTCCTGAGAAAGTGGGTGCATTGATGGTGACGTCATTGATTCTCCCCGCCAGATTTCTGGACTATCGGGACAATAAAAGTCGGTTATAAATTAATTGACAAAAACCAATCAAGGAGCAAATAAAATGAGTGAAAAACGTCCAACTTCAAAATATAAAATTGACCGCCGTCTAGGTTGTAACCTATGGGGTCGTCCAAAAAGTCCATTTAATAAACGTGAATATGCACCAGGTCAGCACGGACAAGGACGCCGTTCTAAGCCAACTGATTACGGAATACAGCTATTTGCTAAACAGAAATTAAAAGGCTACTACGGTAGCATTGGTGAGAAGCGCTTCCGCCGTTATTATGATGAGGCTGTACGTCGCAAAGGTGATACAGGTGCAAACCTAATCGAATTGCTAGAACGTCGCTTGGACGCTGTTGTTTATCGTATGAAATTCGTACCAACAGTTTTTGCCTCTCGTCAATTTGTAAACCACTGCCATATTTTAGTTAATGGCAAACGTGTTAATATTCCATCTTACAATGTTAAAGATGGTGATGTAATTGAAGTACGTGAAAAATCACGTCAAATTCCAATGGTAATTCAAGGCGTTGAATCAGCTGAACGTGAAGTTCCTGAATATATGGAAGTAGATCATAAGAAAATGAAGGGTACTTTCCTACGTACTCCAGAATTAGACGATGTTCCATACCCTGTAAAAATGGAACCAAACCTTATTATCGAATTCTATTCTCGTTAATTTAAAAAGTATTATTACAATAGGCTCGCTAGAAATAGTGAGCCTATTTATATTTTCTTGTAGTTTCGTCATTGCGAGAAACGAAGTAACGAAGCCTAGTGTAAAAATAAATTGAAACTACTATACATATCTATGTATCTGGATTGCCACGTCGGACTAGCGTCCTCCTCGCAAAGACGGTATATAACTTAAGCTATGTCAAGCGGCTAGTTTTCCTTGCATATGCTGGATGTTTCTCTTAATGTATTTTTATATATAAAAAGGAGATTTATTAATGTTTGCACGTGTAAAAACTGTAGCATTCCAAGGTATTGATGTATTAGATGTTGATGTACAAGTTCAAATATCATCAGGTCTGCCAGCATTTAATATTGTTGGCTTGCCCGACAAAGCGGTTGGAGAAAGCCGTGAACGGGTTCGTAGCGCTTTACATGCCATTGGTTTATCTTTACCTCCAAAACGCTTAACTATCAATCTTGCCCCTGCTGATCTACTAAAAGAAGGCACACATTTTGACTTACCAATTGCTTTGGGAGTGCTTGCCGCAATGGAAGTATTTCCTGCTGATGAGCTTGACCATTACGTGGTAATGGGGGAGCTTGCTTTAGATGGAGTCCTAAGCCAAGTTGCTGGAATTTTACCAGCGGCAGTACATGCAATATCACTTGGTCGCGGTATTATTTGCCCACAAAACTGTGGTGCAGAAGCCGCATGGGCTGGAGCAGACATAAATGTGCTAGCACCACATAATCTAGTCTCACTAATTAACCATGTAAAAGGTATGCAAGTACTACCTGAACCAGTAGCTAAGCTAGAATCTCTAGAAGACAATAACGTTATACTGGATATGAAAGATGTGAAAGGACAGGAAAGTGCAAAGCGTGCTTTAGAAGTTGCTGCGGCTGGCGGACACAATATTCTTATGTGTGGGCCTCCGGGTAGTGGTAAATCAATGCTGGCGGCAAGACTGCCAAGCCTATTGCCAGATTTATCACCAGAAGAAGCATTGGAAGTATCCATGGTTCATAGCGTTGCTGGTGAATTAAAGAATGGAGCATTAAAAAGAACTCGTCCGTTCCGTGACCCTCATCACTCTGCTTCACTACCATCAATGGTTGGCGGTGGGCATCGTGCAAAACCAGGGGAGATTTCCCTTGCTCACAATGGAATTTTATTCTTAGATGAATTACCAGAATTTTCAAGGCAAACTCTTGAAGCTTTACGTCAACCTCTGGAAACTGGCAAGACTCTAATCTCAAGAGTTAATTACCATGTAACATTTCCAGCAAATTTTCAATTAGTCGCTGCTATGAACCCTTGTCGCTGTGGTTACCTTGATGATGCTTCAATGGCTTGTGGTAGAGCTCCAAAATGTGGAGTTGACTATCAAAATAAACTATCAGGCCCCCTATTAGACAGAATTGACCTTTATATTGATGTTCCCGCAGTTAATATTAATGATCTAAGCGTCGTTACAGAATCTGAAAGTAGTGCTGATATTGCATTACGTGTCATGAATGCTCGAGAATTTTTTAAACAACGACTTCATGATATGTCGATAGATGAAACTGGGCTATGCTCTAACTCAGATATTAATGGCGATATACTAGATAAAACTGCAATTATGGACGATAAAGCAAAAGCATTGCTACTTAATGTGGCTGAGAACCTAAAACTATCAGCAAGAGGATACTACCGAATTCTACGTGTAGCACGCACACTAGCTGACCTTGAACAAAGTGATACAGTTAAAAGCCAGCATATTGCCGAGGCATCAGGCTATCGCCAACGAAGCCATATGCAATTATCAAAAGCATCATAAGATTCATCATGATTTAAAAACCAAATAAAAAAATAGGCTATATTTACAATATCTTCTTATACATGATATAAATGCTAATATTGTTAATTAGTGGAATGATTATGTCTCTTCTTGTTATGAAATTCGGCGGTACCTCTGTTGCAGATATCCCCGCCATTGAAAAAATAGCTGATAAAGTTGCAGCTGAAGTCAGAGCTGGACATAGTGCTGCTGTTGTTGTATCTGCTATGGCAGGTATTACGAATAGACTTGTAGAATATTGCCAGAATATCAGCCCACTACACGATGCTCGTGAATATGACACTATCGTATCATCTGGAGAGCAAGTAACATCTGGACTTCTAGCCATGGCTTTACAAAAAAGAGGCGTTAATGCACGTTCATGGCAAGGCTGGCAAGTGCCAATTATTACAAACAACCAACATGCTAAAGCTAGAATTGAAGATATAGACGTTACAAAATTTGAAAAACAATTTGGTAAAAACTCTGTTGCTGTTATTGCAGGGTTTCAAGGAGTATCTAATGAAAACCGTATTACTACATTAGGGCGTGGAGGCTCTGATACTACGGCTGTTGCCCTAGCCTCCGCCTTAAAAGCAGATCGCTGTGATATTTATACTGATGTTAGTGGCGTATATACTTGCGATCCTAATATTGTACCAAAAGCACATAAAATGGATAAAATATGCTATGAAGAAATGTTAGAAATGGCATCTGTTGGGGCAAAAGTCCTGCAAACCAGATCGGTAGAAATAGCAATGAAAGCACAAGTTTCTGTACAAGTACTATCTAGTTTCGAAGATGCAATAGGTAGCGATTTAAAGGGAACTCTTTTAGTTAGTGAGGATAAAATGATGGAAAAAGAAGTAATCAGCGGTATAACATGCAGTCGTGATGATGCTAAAGTCACCGTACGCCAATTACCTGACACACCAGGTATCGCAGCAAGCATATTTGGCCCTTTGTCAGAGGCAAATATAAATGTTGATATGATAGTACAAAACATTGCTACAGACACTAAAACAACAGATTTGACTTTTACTGTCCCTAAAGCGGATACAGAACATACACTTAGTGTACTTAAAAAAAGTACAGAGGCTAAAGAAAGCTTAGCAAATGTTAAGTTCGAGCATAGCAATGATGTTGTAAAAATATCTATAATTGGAATAGGTATGCGTTCACATGCTGGTGTTGCCCAAAAAATGTTTCA
>JAJFGX010000006.1 GCA_021775895.1 Alphaproteobacteria bacterium
TTCTCCAGATTTCTTCATGCTAAATATCAATATCATCTCCAGAAACTGATGGCGAACTAGCAGGCATAGTTTGTAGCATTACTGCACCTGCACGCCATTGATCATCTTGTGGGTGTATAGTCATACGAATGCAAGTTTGAATTTGCTCAGATTGATTAAAATAATGCTGCACGGAATCTAGTAGGCTATCGCCTTCTAGCCCTACAATTCCTTGATAGCGTTCTGTATGTTCTCCTTGATCCACAGTAAAAGCTATATATCCTTTTTCTAGCAATGAAAAGTGATCTACGTTTTTAGATGCATTCATTTTCTCTTCTAGTGCTTCTTTATCAAAAGCAGCATAAGCCCTTACATGTCCATTGGCTTGAACATTCGTGACTATAGTGCTAATCGCACCTTCAGATTGAATTTGTAGGGTAAAAACACCATCATATTTCAACATAGAAGAAAGTAATAGGCTAAGTATCAAAGCTTCACTAAGCAAGTATGACACAGGCAGAGGGTAGTCGTGCTGTTCTATTATTTGTTTTAAAACATCGCCAGCCCTTACCATACGACCACGTAGTCCAGAACTCTCTAAGCTAAAAGGTTGTATAACATTATCATCGACAAGCCCACTTTTTTCAGTTCCATCTTTATTAATTGTAATCGCCATATATAGCCATATCCTGCGTGACTTATTGAAGTTAGTTTCGTAAACTGAAAAATAACGTAATGAATATAAAAATTCAAGGTTTTTTAGTTTTGGAATATAACGATAAGCAAAAAAAAATACGCAACCCTCGCAAAATTACAGCGAGGTACTTAGACAATGTTGCTGGTTATTATTTGGAGCGTTATCCAAGTTCTAGTGCAAACTTGAAACGAGTCCTTATGCGACGAGCATATAAATCATGTGCTTTTCATGAAATGCCATTGGAAGAGGCAGAAAAATTAATAGATGAATTAGTTGTACGTTATGAAGAATTAGGTTTTTTAGATAATGAGAGATATGCTTATAATCTGGCAAGACAATTAAGACATAAAGGCAAGTCAAAGAAACAAATAGAACAAAAAATGTATGAAAAATCAGTGCCAGAACATATATCAAAGCTAGCAATGAGCAAAGTTGATAGTGAATTATCGGAAGAAGGGCTGATTGATACAGAAACATTGTCGGCTTGGCGTTTGGCAAAACGTCGTAGATTAGGACTTTTTCGAAGGGATCAAGATTGCCGAGAGGACTATTGGCAGAAAGACTTAGCCAGCCTTGCTAGAGCGGGCTTTTCTTACGAGATAGCAAAGCAAGTATTAGAAGAGCAAAATATCCCATCATATATTGAAGACACAATTAGGTGAAAAATAATAAAATTAATGGTTACTTATCTTGGTTATAGCTTATTTATTTTTTTGCACTATTTATAAATTCATCATTAGATACATATTTTATAATAATTTTTTTTCCTTTAATTATCAAAACATCATATTTTGGCACTTTAGTATAGTTAATAGATAGTTTTACACGAGCATCACGCTTGGATAAACCCCATTGTGCTTTCATAAAAGGCTTTACTACTCCATATTTAGAATTAAATGGATATTCTAAGTCTTTAAAATCATCTTTTGTTAAGTTGTATTTATCTAAATACCATTGGTAAAATGGTACTACGGCGTAAATTTTACTACCATTTTGTTTAATTCTTGAGTTCCTAGTAAGCAAGGGATCTGCAAATGCTGGGAATGATACTAAGAGTATAGAGGATATAACTACATATAATAATAAATTCTTCATAGGCCCTCAATGGTCTAATTTTATTCAGTTTTTAGGTTTCATTATTACTTTTAAGGCGCAACTATATTAATAAACATGATGCATCAATCTTGCTTTAGGATCAAGTTAATTGTAGAGGTCTATAAAACTTAAGGTTTATTTTCAGCTAAAAACTAACTTAAATAGATGGACTCCATATTGATTAACATAGTTTTAATATTTTTAGCCTAGTATATGTAGTGATGGAGTAATGCTATATGGATAGGTAAGGCTATGGTTGAAGATGAGATAGCTCATGAACAAAAATTTAAGTATGGTTGGTGTAAAACAGATCATAAAGATGGAAGAAAAGTACTAGCTGGCTTTAGAGATACTGATTATTTTAATGATGAGCCTTATGCCTCGCAAACTAAGGCAATGCTAAAGCAATTAGAGCTTCCCATGCCAAAACCAGAGGAAATCTACCGTGGGGCTAAGCATGACTTATTATTTTTAGACAGCCATGGGGTTTGCTTGCGTATCGGTCCCACAGATGTTGAAGACTTAATAAATCCCGGAATTCTACAGCCCCTTGGTTGGATTGAGACTGAGGAGACTATAAAAAATATTGAAGGGAAACATATACCATTCTCTATAGTTATATATCAAGGTATTGAGCAGTATAGTCAATTTTTTGAGAAGAATATACGACCAGATAGCTCTGGTAATTTAGAGAATTTTCTTGAAAAATCTGGTCAACGTACAAATGATGTGGTGAATCATAACATTGGTTTTATACGTGTTATTGATGATGAATCTCAAGAAGAAGTCGCTATACCTGTGCTATTAGACTCTGATAATGAATGTAATTCATCTAGGAATAGGTTATCAACAAAAAGAACAAAAGTAATAAATGAAGAAGATTCAGCAGGTATAAATAAAGCTGAATTAATGCTTCGTACTATTAAAAGGACATTTAATGATGTTAAAGGCTCTGATTTGTGGATAAAAGCTTTTGAAGTCCATCAACCATTACGCAATAGATTTGCTATAGCTTTTAGAGATGTAAATAATTTAAATGATGAACCAGATAAAGAACGATTACATGAGTTTTGGGACATGTGTGCCTCTGTAGTTAATAAACCTAAAAATATTGTTATGCATAGATGGACTACTTATAAAAATGATAATGGCGTTAATGTATTTAAGAGAGACGATATTCAAGTCCAAAATATGGCACTATATAAACCATGGACAAAAGAGCTAGAAGATATCAGGGTCTTACCTGCCAAAGCATCTGAACGATTAAAACAATCTTGGTCAAAGACTAAAAACAGCACAGAATTAAAAGAATTCAATATGCATGGCAGGACTCAGGTAATGGAAGCTGTTTATAGAGATGATATAGAAGAGCTTAAACAGCTTATAAATGCAGGTGCAAATATAGATAATATAAGTGCAGAAATTGAAACTGCGTTATTAATAGCCGTCAAACGTGAAGGGGCTGAATGCATTGAAATATTGGTAAAAGCAAAGGCTAAGCTTGACATTCAAGATCACAAAGGTAACACAGCCTTTAGTAATTTAGCCTATTACGGTCATATCGATAGCTTTGAATTACTATTAAATGCTGGAGCAGATTTAGATATAAAAAATCATAATGGTGAAACAGCTTTAAACAGAGCATTATATAATCATCGTTTTGGAGTGGCGGACACACTTATTAAAGCAGGTGCAAGTATAGACAATTTAACCGAGCAACAATCAGAAATGTTTGCATCAGTTATTGAAGAATCTACGCCACTCCGTGAAGAAAAACGAAGAGAAAAACTACTGCAGCAAAGAAATAAGGCAAAAAACAAGTCAGTTTTTGTGCATTAGCCTTTGCCCTAAGCCGCCTGTGAACTCTTGTTTGGCTTTTCAGTTGTAAAATTTAGATTGCTGTCTTTAATGCCAACCTCAACTTTAGAGCCATCAAGAATTTCACCTGCCAAGATTAAATTAGCTAATTTATCCTGCACTTCTTTTTGGATAACTCGGCGTAATGGTCTTGCTCCATAAGCTGGGTCGTAGCCTTTATCAGCTAGCCAAGTTTGAGCATCTTTATCCACATTCAAAGTGATTTGACGTGGAGATAATAATTCTGCTAAGCCATCTAACTGTATCGACACTATATCGGTCATATGTTTTCTTTCTAATCGATGGAATAGTAAAACTTCATCAAGACGATTTAGAAATTCAGGGCGGAATGATGCTCTGACAGTATCCATAATTTTATCACGTATAGTGTCCGTATCTTTACCTTCTTCTAATTCGACTAAATGCTCCGCACCAAGGTTAGAAGTCATGATTAGAACAGTATTAGAAAAATCGACAACTCGTCCTTGACCATCAGTTAGCCTGCCGTCATCAAGCACTTGCAGCAATATATTAAAGACATCAGGGTGTGCTTTTTCAACCTCATCAAATAAAATTACTTGGTATGGTCTTCTACGGACAGCTTCGGTTAATGCTCCACCTTCTTCATAGCCAACGTAACCGGGAGGAGCTCCTATCATGCGAGCCACAGCATGTTTCTCCATATATTCAGACATATCAAGTCGCACCATAGCATTGTCATCATCAAATAAAAATCCTGCTAAAGCTTTCGTTAGCTCTGTTTTACCAACTCCAGTAGGACCTAAAAATAAGAAACTACCGATTGGTTGATTGCTACGTTGTAGTCCAGCTCTTGCACGGCGTACAGCGTGAGAGACAGCTTCAACCGCTTCGGTTTGCCCAATTACTCGTTTACTTAAAGCACCTTCCATGTGAAGAAGCTTATCTTTCTCGCCCTGCATCATACGGTCAACAGGAATGCCTGTCCAACGGCTAACTACTGAGGCTATATCATTTTCACGCACTTCTTCATTTATCATGCTAGCACTTGTTTGTTCAGCCTCACTTGCGATTTGTAGTTTCTTTTCCAGCTCTGGAATAACGCCATAAGATAGTTCACCAGCTTTTGTCCAGTCACCATCTCGTTGAGCTTTTTCTAGTTGACTGCGAGCTTGATCAAGTTCTTCAGTTAAGCGTTGACCAGCATTCAACTTTTCTTTTTCTTCTTGCCATTGAGCTGTTAGCTCTGCGGATTCTTTTTCCAGTTCAGATAGTTCTTCTTCTAGCTTTGTTAGCCTATCTTGACTAGCGGCATCTTTTTCTTGTTTTAAAGCTTCACGCTCTATTTTTAATTGAATTATTCGGCGGTCGAACTCATCTAGCTCTTCAGGTTTGCTATCAGCTTCCATGCGTAGCTTAGAAGATGCCTCGTCCATTAAATCAATCGCCTTATCAGGTAAAAAACGATCAGAGATATATCGGTTTGAGAGCGTTGCCGCCGCCACAATTGCACTATCTGTGATGCGTACACCATGGTGCAACTCGTATTTTTCTTTTAAGCCACGTAGAATAGAGATTGTGTCTTCAACGGTAGGTTCAGCAATTGTTACCTGCTGAAAACGACGTTCTAAAGCAGCATCTTTTTCAATGTATTTTCTATATTCATCAAGTGTGGTTGCTCCAATCATGCGAAGCTCACCTCTAGCTAGAGCTGGTTTAAGCATATTACCTGCGTCCATAGCTCCATCAGCTTTACCAGCACCAACTAATGTGTGTAGCTCATCTAGGAATAAAATGACTTCTCCAGCAGCATTTTTTACATCATCAAGCACGGCTTTTAAACGTTCTTCAAAATCTCCGCGGTATTTTGCACCAGCAAGCAATGCCCCTAAGTCTAGAGATAATAATCGTTTATTACGTAGGCTTTCTGGTACGTCACCATTAATAATCCGCAAGGCAAGTCCCTCGGCAATTGCAGTTTTACCAACTCCGGGTTCACCAATTAGTACTGGATTGTTTTTGGTTCTTCTGGATAATACTTGTACAGCTCTACGGATTTCTTCATCTCTGCCAATTACAGGGTCAAGTTTGCCTTCTCTTGCCGCCTCAGTTAAGTCTGTAGAGTATTTATCTAAAGCTTCATATTGGTCTTCAGCACCAGCATTATCTGCGGTTTTTCCTTGACGCATATCATTAATAGCTCCATTTAAGCTGGTCGCATCTAGTTTATTACCAGCCAGTAATTTACCAACAGAGCTATTTTTATCAAGACTCATTGCTTGCAAAACACGCTCAAGAGTAATGAATTTATCACCAGATTTTTCAGATAATTGCCCAGCTTTGTCAATGATTTTAGCAAGTTCGCTTGTTAAGTGGAGCTGGCTTGCACCAGTTCCTTCAACAGATGGAAATGAGGCAATTTTCTTATCTAATTCATCAGATAAAGTTTGCACATCAGCACCTGATGTAGTCAGTAGGCGAGTTACCATACCACTGTCATCCATCAATAATGCTTTAAGCATATGTTCAGTTTGTAGATGTTGATGATTGTTACGCAAAGCGTATGTTTGTGCCATTTGCAAAGCCCGTTGCACACGGTCTGTCATTTTTTCGAAGTCCATAATAGGCTCTCCTTTCAATATGTTAGTTACTAAAACCCGACAATTCGGCATTTTAAACATGAAGCCTAAATTATTAGCACCTCACAACTACAGTATAGCACAGAAAGTGATGTTTTTGTCAAATTTTGATAAAATAAAGAAAATTACAAGTTTTCTAAAAGAAGTAAAAGTGGTATCTTAGTTTGGTTGTTAATAACTAACTAAATTTGGAGTATATGATTATATCTGATCAAGAGCCTGAAAATACAAATAGTAATGAAACAGAAACTGACAATGATATTATTGCAGGTGCAGATGAGCTTCCATCTAAATGTACTGCCTGTTTAAGTGAGTTAGAAGAATTTTATTACTTTGGTGAAAAGCATGGTTTTTCTTTAATCGGCTGTATTCAGTGCGGTACGGTTGTTATTGCTCCTATGCTTACAACAGAATTACTTAAAAAATATCATGATGAATATAAAGAGCCTATAAAGTATGGTGCTAAACGCCTTAAAAAGATTGCTGATGCAAAGAAAGCAATTGAAAAAATTGTGCCACTAGTAAAAGGCAAAAGATTTTTAGATATTGGTTGCAGTAGTGGGTTTGCAGTTTCTGCTGCACAAGAATTAGGCTTAGATGCTAAAGGAATTGACATTGATCCTTTGGCGATTGAGTACGCAAAGAATAATTTTGGTGAGGTTCATTTTGAGACTATAGATATTGATAAATATGCAGAAGAAGACAATCAAGCAGATATTATTTATTGCTCTGGTGTGATTGATCGTATGATTGATCCTGAAGCTTTTGTGGCTTCCTTAAAGAAGATCTTAGCTCCTAATGGTGTTATTTATTTGACAGCTCTCGATGGTAATCATTTTATGATTCCTGCTAATTTTCCAAAGTGGAAAGCTGTAGCTCCATTAGAGCATATGTTTTATTTCTCTAAAAAAGGTCTTGAAACGATGTTTGAGCGTAATGGGCTAGCCGTTAAAAAGTCGTTTTTTAATTTTAGACCAATTGTTAGAATGGTGTTTTCTCATAGTAAAAAGAAGAATGTAGAGCAATGAGTTCTCCTGATTTTTCTTTTGAAAATGCTTATGGCGTTGAGGATTACGTCTGCGGAATTGATGAGGTTGGCAGAGGGCCTTTAGCGGGGCCTGTTGTTGCAGCTGCGGTTGTTTTGCCTCGCTCTTTGCCTGATTGTCTTGTTGGTGTTATTAATGACAGTAAGAAAATATCACCACAGAAACGAGCAGTTATTTATTCAGATTTGTATAAATATGCACATATCGGCATTGGCAGTGCTAGTGTTGAAGAAATAGATGAAATCAATATCTTACAAGCAACATTTAAAGCTATGTCTAGGGCTTTTGAAGTGCTGTCTAAAACTTGTTCCCCTAAATATGCATTAATTGATGGGAATAAATCACCTGATTTGCCTTGCCATACGAAAACAATAATTAAGGGAGATCAGCATTCATTGTCTATAGCAGCGGCTTCCATAGTTGCTAAGCATTATCGAGATGAATTGATGAGCTCATATGCGGTTAAATATCCGCATTATGGCTGGGAGAGAAATGCAGGATATGGTACAAAAGCTCATATAGAAGCTTTGCAAATATATGGTGTTACTATCCACCATCGTTGTTCTTTTTCTCCTGTTGCTAATCAGTTACTTAAAGAAAAAAGCATAACCAATTGATTTTTAAGAAAACTTTACTGTTGACGGATTCTGGTAATTCCAGCATTATATAAGAAGGTGCTGTTCATGCATCGTTCTAGTATTTTCTTTTATAAGTTTTATAAGGTAGCAAACATGTCAGAGTTAAAGAAGAATATCATTCATAATGGTGAATGTGCGGAAATTATGAGAAATTTACCTAAGGGTAGCGTAGATGTGATTTTTGCCGATCCTCCGTATAATTTACAATTATCTGGTGATTTGCATCGTCCTGATAATAGTCATGTTGATGGAGTAACTGAATCTTGGGACCAGTTTTCTAGCATGAAAGCTTATGATGACTTTACTCGTGATTGGATGTCTGCGGCTAGAGATTTATTAACTGATGATGGAACTATGTGGGTTATCGGTAGCTATCATAATATTTTTAGAGTTGGCTCTATTCTGCAAGACCTTGGGTTTTGGATATTGAATGATGTTATTTGGAATAAAAGTAATCCTATGCCCAATTTTAGGGGTAGGCGTTTTACCAATGCTCATGAAACAATGATTTGGGCTTCAAAATCTGAAAAATCAAAGTATTATTTTAATTATGATGCAATGAAAAGCTTAAATGATGATTTGCAAATGCGTAGCGATTGGACATTGCCTATATGTAATGGTGGTGAACGTTTGAAAGATGATGATGGTAAAAAAGCTCACCCAACGCAAAAACCAGAATCTTTGCTTTATCGTGTGTTATTATCATCTACAGATGTTGGTGATGTAGTATTAGACCCTTTCTTTGGTACAGGTACAACTGGTGCTGTTGCTAAAAAACTTGGGCGTGATTTTATTGGTGTTGAACGTGATAAATCCTATATAAAACATGCAGAAAAGAGGCTTTCTTTAATTGAAAAAGGAGAGTCTGTTGAGCTATTGCAAACTCCAGAAAAACGCAAGCAACCACGCATTCCATTTGGTCAGTTGTTGGAGGAGGGGTTGTTAAAACCAGGGGCAATTCTTGTGGATCATAGCCGTAAACATAGAGCAAAAGTTCATGCTGATGGCAACTTGATTAGCGGTGATAAACGAGGTTCTATTCATAAATTAGGAGCAACATTGCAAGATGCTCCATCATGTAATGGCTGGACTTATTGGCATATAGATGAGGGCAGGGGTAAAACTCGTTCAATAGATGATCTAAGGCAAGAGCTACGAACAAAGCTATTTTCGACAGGTGGTCAATCTATAGAAAATACAGTGAAGCATTAATAATTATTTGGTTTTTTAGCCCATTTTTCAAGTCTTGGTCGATGAGTCGCAATCTTTCCTGCTCCTAATAATATCATTAGATTTATTGCAACTCCTATAGAGTAATTATAGTCATCACTTGCTTTTTCTGTGCAGTGAACCACGAAGTTCTCAGGTTGCTCAATGCTGCATTCATCAATGTAGGCAGGATTAATTTCAGCTATATCTCCACTATTATCATATTTAAGATGTGTATCAGTTTCTTCCATCACTAATTCTAAAATATTAGCTTTATCAGTTTCTGCCATATCTGCATCTCTAACTAATAAATCATAGAATTCACTAATTTTACTAATGCTACTTTCAAAATCGTTTGTAACAACAGTATCATCATTATCATATATTGATGCATCGGTTAATGCTCGAACGCTATTTAGGTTGTGATCTGTCATGCGATCTTGAATTTCAGCATGTATTGCTATTAATTCATTTGCAGTTGAGCTAAAGGTTTCTACTGACATCGCTCTATTGTCACCGCCTATATCACTTGGTTGTTCTTCAAGTAAAGCACCTGTTGGCACTAAAAAAGCTGAGGTAATAGCAGTTGCAAATAGTACTTTTAATAAGGGTCTATCATCGCTATATTTATATAGATAAGCTTCCGCAAATCTTTGTTTAAACGTATTTTTTTTATTCATTTTTTAGTCCTTCATAACTTTAATACTTAGGTTTTCCCTTAACCCAACGTTTTAGGCGTTTTTCATCGAATAGGGCATCTCCACCTGATATTAATCCTTTTAATAGGCCATAACTTATTAAGAATCCAAGTCCAACCCCTAAAGAGGCATCAATAAAGTTTGACTCAAGTGTAGAATTTGAATTAGCGACTTCATCACTGCATCTATATATATCATCCGCTGATTTATATGCTGCACCTATACTACATTCATTTAAGTATTTGGGGTTAATATCATGACCAGTGTGGTATTCAGCATCAATTCCTGCATCATCTAGTATCTCTATTAATTCTGCTTTATCAGCTTCTGATATATTAATATCTGTTGCAAGCGTGTCAAAGAATTTTTCTACTCCACTATTAAAGTTTGTTTTTAATTCATTCGTGTTAGAATCAGCAGGAATACTGATATTGTTTTCAGTGCTGTCAGCTTTAGTGATGGAATTGATGCTGTCCATGGTAGTTCGGAAACTATTATTTTCTTGTGTCGTTTGTAGTTTGTTGTGCTGGGCAATTAGTGTTTGGGCAGCATCTTCAAAATTCTCCATAACTGTCGATTGGTGTGGACTAGCAGTAGTTTCTAGGTCTTCATCCATAATCTCCAGTCCAGTAGTGAAGCCAGCTGCAAGAATGGCTGCAAATGTACATATTGCTGCTATTTTAGCTGTGTATTCAGATGCAATGTCTGCTGTATTTTCTGAATTTTCCTCCTCAAGAACTTTTTTTGCAAAGTTTTGTTTAATTTTATCTAATCTATTCATTTTTCAATTCCTTTTTAAATTAATATTTAGGTTTTCCTTTAGCCCAACGTTTTAGTTTTTTGTCATTAGCAATGTAACCGAGTGAAGATGCTAGAACTAGCAAGTTAAATAGCACCCCGCCCTGATAGCTGTAATCAGATTGTTCTGTTGTGCAAGCATAAACATTTGTTGGGTCGCTAATGCGACATTCATCAAGATATGCTGGGTTTACTTCAATTTTAGTATCAGTTGCATTGCCCATTCTGTCTAATAGTTTCATTTTATCATTTTCTGTTAAGGCGATATCTCTGGCAAGTAGGTTATAGAATGATTTAATATTTTCTTTGTCCTTTGCGACATCATTTTTTAGGTACTGTTTTTCAAAGTAATCAAGGGCAGGGTTTGCCAGAGCATTAATTTTTTCTAGTTCATCTTGGGCAAGACGATTGTTAAGTTCGTTATGTGATGCAATTAATGCATTTGCACTGATATCAAAAGAATTTAGTACTTTAACTCTATTGTCAGCACCTGTGTCATCTGGCTGGGTTTGAATTAAATCACCTGTCGGAATAAGAAATGCTGAGACAAAAGAAGCTAATATAGTTGTGGCAACTAAGTTGCCATATTTTTTATACTCAGGACCTTCAGGGTCTAGAATAGTTTTAGCGAAATTTTGTTTTATTTTATCTAATTTATTCATTGTCTTTCCTTTAATATTTATTAGTTGATTTTTTTCTATGTTTCTTTAATTTTTCTCGCACTAATTGTGTTGGTGATAATCTTTTTTTGTGTTCGGCTAATTTTTTTTTCTTAAAATATAATTTTTTTCGCACTAGTTGTGTTAGTGATAATCTTTTTTGCGTTAGTGATAATCTTTTTTTGTGTTCGGCTAATTTTTCTTTCTTAAAATATATAGGTGTACTTAATGCAAGGAACATTGGTATTGGTAGAAGAGCCAAAGTAAGTAAAAAGATCATTGTCTCTTGTCTATTAATCGTGCAATCGTGCATATTATTACTGAATCCATCACCACCATTTGATGCGTAACATTCATTTAGTTGCTCATTGTGCATGTCAGGATCAAAAAATCTTTTGTCAAATCTATCTTTTTCTGTTGTTTTAGTTAGTAGTTCACCTTTAGCTTCTTCTCCTATGTATTTACTTCCAAGTATTAGGTTTTGAAGCTCAATCTTTTCTAAATTCATGTTTTCTAGAGTTTCATTAAAAGCATCTTTATTTATTATTGTTGGATCAGCGTATGATGTTGCTGAGATTAAATCTAACTGTTTTAAAGTTTCTTGAGTTTGATAATCATTATTATTTTTGTCACGATGTTGTTTAAGCTTTTGATATTGTCCGTTGATGGTGTTTATTTTATTTTTGAAGGTATCAAAAACTTGTGTTTCATGACCTTGAATTTGAGCATCTTCCATATATATATATTCAGTGGCTATATTTGCAGCAGTAAGGCTAAAAATCGTAGCTAATGTAGCTAGAGTTGCACCAATTTTTAAAGACACTTCAGAATCTTTATGAAGCTTTCCGTCAATTCCTATAAACATACCATTGCTCATTATTTTTTCCTTTTTAATAGCTCGTATATAACCTTTTTTTACGGTCTTTTAATTTTGTTTGTATTGCTTCATCAGTTTTTGTTACAGCAAAAGCCATGGGTAAGAATAGAAGTATGCTAAGAATGCTATTTACAGTTTTTGATAGTGATATGCTATCTTCATATATGGTATTTGCTGCATTTGCATCTATACTACCCCTCGCATTAGCTTCATTTATAAAACTATGGTGTTGACCATATTCAAATGATAATCCATCGAATTTTTCTTGAATATCTAGGAATTGATCAAATAATTCCCCTTTGCTTTCTTCGCCTATATATGAACTCATTAATATTGAATTCTTTAAAGCATTGATTTCATCTCGATTACTTTCTAGTGCCTCATCTAAAACCTCAGTATTCATTAAATCTGGGTCTGCATATGATGTCCCTGCAATTAAATCCAATTGATTTAAGGTTTCTTGTGTTACGTCTCTATCCCCATATTGTTTAAGATTTTGGTATTCGTCATTTAAAATATCGACCTGACTTTGAAATGCAGTTACGGTTGCAGCTTCATGTCCTGTAATCTTTGCCTCATCAAGAGAAGTAGAGTTGGTTATAATATCTGCACCAGCAATAGAAAATATCATAGATATTGCGCTTAAAGTCGCAGCCTTTTTAAATGTTTTTGCCATACTATCAGTTCCTTTTTAAAAAATATTTATCATATATATCAGATTTTTTAGAATATGTCAATAAAATAAGAAATAAAAATTCACTTGCTTTTTATTATGTTATTGGAGATAGTATGGCATTATTAGAGTGGCGTTGGAGAAATGTATAAAATGAAGTTATCTTTTGCTAAAATGCATGGTTTGGGAAATGATTTTGCTATTTTTGATGGTCGCAATCAGGATATTTCTAAATTAACCAAAGAAATGATTGTCGAGCTTTCAGATAGAAAGATAGGCATAGGCTGTGATCAGTTTATAGTTTTGGAGAGTTCTGATAGAGCAGATGCTTTTATGCGTATTTATAATCCTGATGGAGATCAAGCTGAATCTTGCGGTAATGCAGCCCGCTGTGTTGGTAGATTGATTTGTAATGAGACAGGTGAAAATAAAGTTACATTGGATACTGTGGTTGGATTGAGACATATAGAAAAACAGGCTGATGGGTTATACACTGCAAGTATGGGTGAACCTAAATGGGGCTGGCAAGATATTCCATTAAGTGAGGAGCAAGATACTTTGTCTTTAGCTCTGCCATTGGAAGGCGTACAACAAGCAGTTGCGGTTAATGTTGGCAATCCTCATGTTGTATTTTTTGTTGATGATTTGAAGAAGATTAAATTGGAAGAGTGGGGGGCTGCGGTAGAAATGCATACGATGTTCCCTGAGCGAACTAATGTTGAGTTTGTACAAGTTATATCACGCAATGAGCTACGTATGCGTGTTTGGGAACGTGGAGCAGGCGTTACAAGAGCTTGTGGTTCAGGCTCATGTGCAACCTTGGTGGCGGGGGTTAGAGCTGGAAAAGCCTCAAGAGAAGCAAAAGTTATTTTAGATGGCGGAGAGCTATTAATTAACTGGGACGAAGGCAGTAATATTATTTTCATGACAGGCTCTGCAACAGAAGTCTACCGTGGTACATTGGACGTATAGCCATGACAGAAAATAAAACACAAGATATTGAAATAGTTACATTTGGTTGTCGTCTGAATATCCATGAATCAGAAGTTATGCGTGACCATGCTAAAAAAGCAGGTCTAACAGATACAGTTATAATTAATACTTGTGCTGTAACTAATGAGGCAGAGCGTCAAGCAAGGCAGGCTATTCGTCGTTTGCGGAAAGATAGACCAGAGGCTAAAATTGTTGTGACTGGTTGTTCATCTCAGATTGACCCTGATAGCTATGGCTCTATGAGCGAAGTCGATACAGTCATTGGCAATGATTTGAAAATGAAAGCTGAAAGCTGGGATTTATCAAAACTAAGTAATGAAAAAGTTATTGTGAATGACATTATGTCTGTGAAAGAAACGGCAGGTCATTTAATAGCTGGTTTTGAAACTCAAACTAGAGCTTTTCTGCAAGTACAAAATGGTTGTGACCATCGTTGCACTTTTTGTATTATTCCTTATGGTCGTGGTAATTCACGCTCTGTTCCTATTGGTGAGATTGTAGAGCAAGTAAAATTGTTGGTTAAGCAAGGATACCAAGAAATTGTAATGACAGGCGTTGATGTTACTTCTTATGGAGCAGACTTACCAGGGACTCCAAAACTAGGGCAAATGATACGCAGAGTATTGGCGTTAGTGCCAGAGCTTTCTAGGTTGCGTTTATCTTCACTTGATCCTGTGGAAATTGATGATGATTTATGGTTATTGATTGAAACAGAGCCTAGATTAATGCCTCACCTACATCTTAGCGTACAGGCAGGAGATGACATGACTTTAAAGCGTATGAAGCGTCGTCATTTACGTCAAGATATTATAGATGTTTGTAATAAAGCTCGTGGATTGCGTCCAGATATGGTTTTTGGTGCTGATATTATTGCAGGCTTTCCAACTGAAACAGAAGAAATGTTTGATAATACTCTACGAATGGTGGGGGAGGCAGATCTAACATATTTACATGTTTTTCCTTATTCAGAGCGTCCAAACACTCCAGCTGCAAAGATGCCACAGGTTAAAGGTGATATTCGTAGAAAACGTGCAGGTTTATTACGAAGTGCTGGTGAGTTACAGTTGCGTGAATTGTTAAAAAAACATATAAATACAGAATGTAGTGTATTAATAGAAAAAAATAATCAAGGGCATAGTGAACACTTTCTGCCAGTTACGCTACAAGATGAACAAGGGACAATAGAGCAGGGAACAGTGGTTTCAGTGCGCATTGTAAATGTAGATGATAGGCAAGCTTATGGAGTAAGAATATGATCGGTTTCTTTAAGAAGAAAAACAAAAAGCCAGAAGAAGTAGAAGAAATAGTTGAAACTGTTGAAGAAGTTCAAGAAGTTCAAGAAGTTTCTCAACCTGAAACTGGTTGGTTTTCTAGGCTAACTAAAGGTTTAAGTAAAACATCTAATAAGTTGACTGAAAATATTGGTGCAGTTTTAACCAAGAAAAAGCTTGATGCTGATACTTTAGAGGAGTTGGAAGAGGCTTTAATAGTTGCAGATATGGGGCCTGAAACAGCAATGAAGTTAACCGTAGCCCTGTCCAAAGAAAGATTTGGTAAAGATATTACCGATGAAGAAGTTAGGGAGTTTCTTGCAGATGAAATTGAAAAAGTTTTAGAGCCTGTAATGCAAACTTTAGTTTTGGAAAAACAAGAAAATGGTCCTTGTGTTGTGCTTATGGCTGGCGTAAATGGAGCTGGTAAAACCACAACAATTGGTAAGATGGCACATTATTATAGTTCACAAGGTAAAAAAGTAATGCTGGCGGCAGGAGATACCTTCCGTGCGGCGGCGGTTGAACAATTAAAAGTATGGGGGGAACGTTCTAACTGTCCTGTGATTTCTAAAGATACAGGTGCAGATGCAGGTGCTTTGGCTTATGAAGCCTATGCTGAGGCAAAAAAGCAAAATATGGATATTTTATTTATTGATACGGCTGGACGTTTACAAAACCGTACAGAGCTTATGGCAGAGCTAGAGAAAGTTGTTCGTGTTATAAAAAAACAAGATGAAACAGCACCGCATGCAACCTTATTAGTCTTAGACGCAACGACAGGGCAGAATGCTCATTCGCAAGTGGATATTTTTAGTCGGGCAGCTAATGTCTCTGGTTTGGTGATGACGAAGCTTGATGGCTCTGCTAAGGGTGGGGTTATTGTATCGCTGGCTGAGAAATTCAAAACTCCTATCTATGCCATAGGTATTGGTGAAAAAATCGATGATTTACGCTCTTTTGAAGCAAAAGCCTTTGCACGCTCTCTCATGGGGCTTTCAGAATAAAACATTGCAAAAATAAGTTGACATATTTATAGGTGTTGTATATATTGCGTTAAATACAATATATGGAGAATTAACTATGTCGATTCGTAAAAATTTTGCTAAAGCTACTTTGAAAGTAGATAAGGCTTTGCCAAATAATATTAACCCTATTGCCTCGGCTATTTTGATGGTTGTATTGTTTCCTGTAGTTATTCTTCCTGTAGCTTGGGTGACTAAAGGTGATGATCATGGTAGTCAGAATGAAGTGCAGATAAATCAAGATTATAGTAATGCTTTATCATTGATTGAACAAAAGAAAGCTGAATATGATGATTCTTATGGATCAACAATGACTTCTGAAGTTGCTAATATCATTAATTCTGCGGAGAAATTAGATTCTGAATCTGCTGATACAGTTGAAACTGATGAAAACTCAAGAATTAGCCCAGAAGATGATTGGCAAGAAATTGTAAAACTATCAGATGCTTTTACAAAAAGATTGCTAGAAGATGAGGGGCTCTCAGAAACTCATGCTAGAGACTTATCTGAGCGCTTGGAAGAAAATGTTATTTCGTTTAAAGATTTAGGTTATCAAGGTTTACCTGATGCTGATAATTTACGTGAATGCCAAGCTGTGGTAGATGGTGCTACAGATATTAATAAATGCTCACGTCTTGATGATAGGGTTGATACAGAAGATATTTTAAGGGCAACTTTGTTAGTGAGTCTAGCTTATCCAATAGTGCCACTTGCTATTCGTTATGGAGTGGATAAAAATCGTGAAAAGCTCAATAAAATGGCTAAAGGTGCAAGAAAATATTAATTTGCAGGTTATGCATTAAAATGCTTGCATTAGTCAGAAAAATGGTTTAACAATTGCTTCTTGAGTATAGATTAATACTGTATAAGTAAGGATAAAATAAAATGAAAGCAGATATTCATCCAGATTACCATGAAATCACAATTGTGATGACAGATGGAAGCGAATTTAAAACACGTAGCACTTGGGGTAAAGAGGGCGACGTAATGAAATTAGAAGTTGACCCTAAAAACCACCCTGCATGGACAGGTGGCGGAGCATTGTTGCTTGAACGTGGCCAATTGGCAAGATTCAAGAAACGTTTCTCTGGCTTTGGCTTGGAAACAGGTAAAAAATCTGAAGATAAGACAGAAGAAAAAGCTTCTTAATAAATTTAGCCTCATACAGGCAAAATACAGTTATCTCCCCTTAAATCAGCTGCTTGTTTATCAGGTGGCTGATTTTATTTGAGCTATTTAAAGGGGTGTTGAGCTGTTTAAGAGAGTGTATTGTATTTACAGCAAAAATATTATCCGTTGAAATTCTTGTTATGGGGTAGTTGTTATCTAACTGATACATTTTAGTACCAACATCTATAAGCAAGTTTAAGTGATTAGGCGATATTGCCAACCTCATCATAGATTCAGGAAATCCAAAATGTTTTAAAGTGGCATATTTCAGTATTGCGTAATCTTCACAGTCACCTTTTTTATTGGTTATAGTTTCATATGGAGTTGCAAAATATTCTGAATAGCCATAACTATCAATATCGTCTGTATATTCTAAGAAATTATTAATATATTTATCAATGGTAAAGGCAAGCTCTTTGCCATATAATTCACCCCCCTTATTTTCTTCTTCTTTTTTTATGTGATTATTAACATCGTTAAAGAAATTGTTTAGAGTTAGGTTTACATACTCATTCCCTTCTAATTCTTTTAAACGTTTTTCTAATTTATCATAACTATACTTTACGCTTTTGTAGGATTCAGATAGAAATATACCAGAGACACCATTTTCTGAATATTCTTCTGTCGTTAAATCAGTTCCAAATATTTCTGAAAATGGCTCTTGATAAATTGGTGCAAATGCAGATTCCATACAAAAAACAAATGAGAGGCAAATTAATGCTTTTTCACAAAAGAAACTTTTCTTTTTATTATTATTTACACTAACCTTATTTGCCTTATTGGAAAAAGTTCCCAACCTATTACTTAACTTATCCATTTATACACTCCATATAATTCGAGTCTCAGCTTCATTATTGAACTTACAATATGATCGTACACTATTTTTTATGTTATGTCAATTCTAGCGTATACATAGTAATTTGGTATTGTATACAATTAATCTGTACATTGTTGTTGTCATGATTTCATTTCTTCTTTAATGTTTAGCTATAACCTTGTTTGGAGCTTAGCATGAATATCGATTTTAAAACCTTAAATGATAGCGAGTTAGCAGAAGCTTATATTTTTATAAGACAAGAACTTCGCGCCCGTAATATGAGTTTAAAGGAAACTAAGCTTAAAGACCGGCTGACAAATAAATCTCATAATGTTCAATCTTCCATACAAACACTCTCTGCAAATAAAGCTCGACCAGTTAATCAACAAGCACGGTCTATTACTTCAAAAGCAAAAAACACAGATTAATCTGGCCAGTTCTTTAAAATCAATCGAGGCAA
>JAJFGX010000051.1 GCA_021775895.1 Alphaproteobacteria bacterium
ATGACATACCTATGACATAGTCTTCTAATTGTTTTTGAAATGATTGACTATCGTATTTACCTGCACCCTCGTCCATCATCACAGATAACATATAGGACAATCCCATTTTATTTTCTGTCTCAAATGCCATGCCTCCCGCAAATGAGAAATCAACAGAAATAACTGGAATAGTATGATCTTCTATCAACCATATATCTATGCCTTTAGCACTAGTCACAAGTTGTATTGGTACAGCATTTTCTTGTCGCCTTTCCTGTTCCATCGTAGTTTTCACAGGCAAAGAGCAAGACTGAATAAATATCAACGCAATAACCAATATTAAAAAATTTAGTGCTTTATAAAATAAAATATTATTACTCATTCAAACCTCTTATATTAAAATGCTCTAAAGAACCATGACCCTCAAATCTTAAACTACGCATATCATCATCACCAGCGATAAAATCAATATAACAATCAAGCCTATTTTTAGGCAAATAACCACCTAGACGTTCTGGCCATTCTATCAGAGAAATGCCGCTATTTATTGCCTCATCAAAACCTATTTCAATGACTTCATCTGGATTAGATAAACGATATAAATCAAAATGCCAAACCTCACCTTGTTTGGTATCGTACTGTTGAACTAAAGTAAATGTTGGGCTTGGAACATCAGCCTCATCATCTTCCAACATAGACCTTATTAACATTCTAATGAACGTAGTCTTACCTGCACCCAAATCACCATAAAATAGTATAGCATCGCCTTTTTGTAAAAGCTTCCCACACTGTGTAGCTATCGACTGCATGTCAATTTCATTTAAGTTAATTAGATGCTGTTTTATACTCATATTGACACTTCTTTATCGCTCATATATTCTTAATTTATAACTTAAAACAATCTAATTTAAAAGGATAGTTATATGTCTTGGTCTTGGTTTTCATCCATATTTAATCGCGAAGCATCATACCCAAAGAAAATTACTTCTCTACCAACAACAATGACTGGTGAGGAAATAAATGAACTTTGTAAAAATGATGAGATGAGATGGCCTATGCTTGATTACTCAATAACAATCTACGCTAGCCTTAGAAAAGAAAGCAAGAAATATGACCTGCTTTTAGAAATAAATATGCGTGGCTTTAAAAGTGAATATTCAGTTATAAAAGAAAAAGTGCCATTAGGTGAGACTCTAAGTTATCTAAAAAAATATGATGATAAACATGAACAAGAAATGAAAGATAATGACCTTAAAGTTAAACGTAGACGTGATAACATCAAACCTGTAAGAGCTAAACTTTTTCGTAAAGGCATTATAAAATACTGAATAAGCTACATTAATGCTTATTTTACCATTACTATGATAATATAGTAGTGTAGAAAACCGTTTTGGAGCTATCTGATGAGAAAGCGAATAATTCATCTAAAATCTATCTCCAAATACGCTTTTGTCATGATTGTCATTTGCGTATTAAGTGCTTGCATGCCTTTAAATGACCACGATGTAAATACAGAGCTATTTAAAGATAAAGAATCCATGAAAACTAAAACATCTGAATTAAGATCAGGTATGAAAAAAGAGGAAGTATTTGAGGCTCTTAATGTACCAATAGAGAAGTTTGATCAACTAAGTACACTACAAATTCAAATGGTTCTATACGGCAACTCTCAACTGCAAGGAACACCATCAGATTTAGAAAATTTCCGTAAAAAACTTATGCGTTTTGAGGGGTATTCTCTTCCATATCAATCAGTTAAGAGCGATGGCAGTTTTGGCTTTGGAAAAATGAAAGTAAAAAAAACAGGGCATAATCTTATACTTTTACTAATATTTGAAAGAGGAAAATTATTAAAAGCATCAGTTGAAGGTCAACATAGTGTAAATGAAAAAGAAGATCAGTACTTTTGGAATAATATACTAAAAACTGGTGTTAAGGCCGCTATATAGATATTATCCTCGCCCAACCACAGCATATAAGTCTTTGATATCATTATACTTCAATTTAAATTCCTGATTAGTCTGTAAATCTATCAAAGAAACATTATTGCCAACCTGCCCCATATACCTACATAGCAGAAACGTACCATCATGCTTTTCTATACAGCAATCTTGAGAAATAACAGGTGGACGACCAACATGTACATAGACTAACTCACCCATATAGTAACGTGGCTCAAATATATTTGTACTTACATATATTGCAAAAGCTCTGCTATCTCCTTTTTGTTGAGGGTGACGCTCTACCCAATCAACAATTTGCTGACAATCCAATGTAAAGTCTGCATCGAAGCTACTCTTATAAACAGGAATATTTAAACTTAATTTTTCTTCAGTGGAATTTTCCATCGGATTAGAAAAAGATTTTGATTCCAAAGTTTGGTTTTGATTATCTACATTATATTTTTTACCCAGATATTCCTCAATACAAGGAACTTCTTCGGCTCTAATATGCCTACGCCCATACATCATACGATTAACAGTAGCAGGGTTCATACCCGTCGCCCTAGCAAGCCCTTTTTGTGTTAAGCCCGCTGTGTCATCAATTGTTTTTTTTATCCATTCATATAATTTCATAAATAAACCCTAACACTCTAATATTAAACTGTAAACAATACAATTTAACAAAAAACAATTAATAAAATATAAATATTCTTTAATTTTATTGACGTTTTGTAAATTTAATGTCAGTTTTATTACACTAACTTTACAAGAATCAAAACTAAGGGGTTAAAAATGACTGATAAATATGATGAATGGACGGAATGGAAGCCTGACTGGAGCTTTAAATCGAAGAAAAACAAGAAAAACATCACTATCTCAGACACCCCACACTCCTTACAAGAACGACAAGAACCAACAACATCTATCAAACTTAAATTAACCGAAAGCCGCACAACTACGAAACACCAGCAGCGAATCGTTGATGCTCGTTTATGGGGTGTAATGTCTCCATTCCAACAAAATGCAGCACTTGCTATAGATCGTGCATTTCATCTTATGAGTAAAGGGTTAGGCTATAGAATATCAGCTCCAGAAAAGCTACGAACTGGGAAAAGCCATAACAATAATACAGATTATGAAGGTGAGCTAATATCTGTTTATTTTGAATGGGCAAAAAATTGTCAAAAAAGCAATCTCCATCATTCCCCCGCCCTAGATGTACTAGTATATGGGTTATCATGCTACAAAGTAGACCGAAACAGGCGAGTCCGTAATGGCTGGACACGCACTAATCTACTTGCTTGTTTGGATATTTATTGTGAAATGAAGGGCTGGCCAACTGACTCTACCACTTAATTATTTTTGGTTTTTTAACTGCCCATTCTTCAAGCTTTGGGCGAGCAACACGCTTAGTAACAGCACCTACTGCACTAAAACCAGCAATACTCAAATAAGATAAAACGAACAAATAAGTAAGCATATTCTCATCTTTAGCTTCCTCTACAGTACATGCTGACACATTTTCTGAGGAGGCATTATCACCAAAAGATGCCCTACACTCACGTAAATCCCCGATATTCCCTATTTCGTGCGGGAATACTTCACTAATCGGGACTATATCTTCTTTAATCATGTCAAATAAACTATCAACATTAGTCTCAGAAATATCTTCATTCATCAATATAGAATTAATATTAGCTGATACAGCATCTAGTGTTAGCTGTTTTGCTTCATCATTGGTTGCTTTTTTATAATCAGCCGACAACATATTTAAAGAAGCGTCATATTCTGCAACAATCTCTCGCGTTTTTTCTGTTTCTATCTCATCTAAATTAGTCTCAACAGCAATTCCTCCAAGGTTAAAAATTTGCGTTGCCGCACCACCAAAAGCAAATAAAAGCCACATATCTGTATCCATTAAGCTTTTTGATGCTTTATGACGCAAAACTTTTGCTTTGTGTTTTAAATTCATGCCTTCTAAATCCATAGTTTTCCTTGCCTATTCTACCACTTAATTATTTTTGGTTTTTTTGTTGCCCATTCTTCCAGTTTATTACCACCAACACGCTTAGCCACAGCACCAAGTCCAGAAAGGGCAAGTGCTCCCAACATTATCGTATAACATATATCAAACATAAATAAATCATCTTCTACTTCATCCACCATACACCCTCTTAATTTTGATGATGATACTTCCTCACCGAATAAAGCCTTACATTCATCTAAATCTGAAGAATTACCTATTTTAGAAACATTAAGATCATCTATATTACCAATTTCTCCTTTAATAGAAATCATTAGATCCCTAACATTTTGTTCAGAAAGGTCTTCCTCCATATACATAGAATCTATTTTTTCCAATATATTTTGTAGAGCCATGTCCTTTTCTGTATTAGACTTAGCTTTATTATAATCAATAGATAGCTTCCCAAAGCTAGATTCATAGCTTTCATGAACTTCTTGTGTATGCTCATTTTCATCTGTAGATAATTCGTTGCTTACAACCCCACCTCCAATTAGAATAATAATCAAAGCCAACTGACCACTATTCATGACTACGTCAAACATATTCGTACCCATTAAGCTTTTTGATGCTTTATGACGCAAAACTTTTGCTTCGTGTTTTAAGTCTATATTCTCTAATCCCATAATATTTATTCCTTCTCAGTTGTTTTTAACCTCAAGACCACTATAACATAGCCTTTTGATTATGTCAACTTAATATTGGTTAAAAAATAGGATTTATAAGATTCTACCATTTATTGTGCTTTGGTTTTCTAGTCGGCTTTTCCCTTGCCCATTCTTTCATGTTTTTTCCATCTAAAACAAGCATAGCTGGAATAGCCATAAAAAAAGCGTGCACACCAAGAACTGCTGGGAGAACCTTATCATCCGTTCCATGCTCATATGTAAGGCAATTGTCTATTTCGGTTGCAATAACAGCATCTGAAATTGCAGAGCTATATGATGTAGCATCCGCTTTGCATTCTTTAACAAAGCCAAAATCATAATCATTAGAAAAATATAAAGAATCAATATTTTCAGGCTCATCTACTTCATCTGCAAACCTATGCCAAGCATCACTTATTTGCGTCTCTGACATATGTTTATTAGATAAAATGTATCTAAGCGTTTCTTTAGCCCTATAATTAAATGAATACACAGCACTAGACTCTTGACTCTCTAATTGATCCATAGTTAATTCACTTGGGCTAAACTCAAGTAAAGTTTTTGCTTTTCTAATATCATCAATCGAATTTTTTTGTTCTAATAGAGAAGTTATCTTACTATCAATTAACTCCATAGCCTCTGGTGCATGTTCTGTTTGAATATTATCTTCCATTCTTTCAGCAGAGGCATATATGCCTCCAACAGCTACAAAAGCACTTAAAAGCCCTACTTTAGTAGGCGTTACTATACTTCTCTTTTCAACAACGCCTTTAGCAAAATTATGCCTTAACAAGCGTAATTTATAACCGATATCTAGATTATCTTTATCCATTGTTTTATCCTATACATTACTAATTATATATCTGCACTAAGTATCTATCTTTTGATTTAAACAACGTATCACAGCGCTAAATATATGTCAACTAAATATCGCTGATTATTTTTTATTCATTTATTTGCATTTTCATTATAATTCTGGCTAAATAGATAAGTTAAGATTTAACAAAATAAAAGGGATAACCATGTTTAAAATAAAGCTTCGTCATATACCAATTTTTACTGCTATTGCTTTAATGTTATTACAATATTCTCCTGTAAAAGCTGATGTCTTTTTATACACAGATCCTGATTATGACTTTGTCTTTTCTGTACCAGATACATGGACAAGACAAACGGCTGTTGCATCATTAACACAAGCACGTTTTGTTGCCCCAGTTCCAGCTGACCATGCTTATTGTGAAGTCTCTGCCAATAAAGATGCTAGATTTACAATCTATCCAGAACATTTAATGGGCAAAGTTATGCAAGAGAATTTTGATTCTGCATTTTGGGAGGCTGAAATATCCAACCGCTTTATTAACCCAGCATTAACCAAAACACGAATCATCGCAGGACTAGATAAAGCGGCGGCGACTATGGCTCAACTTGAATATGATTTAATCTTAGAAGAAAACAAAGCACCAGTACGTATGTACGCAACTATGTTGGTTAGCGTTTATGGTGACACTAGATATACAATGACATGTGGCGCTAAACATGACTCTTATCATGTATGGGGAGATTTATTTGGTAGTGTGTTTTCATCTATGACACTTGCTAATCGCTATCATGTAGTGCCAACAGGTTATTATCGTAATTTCCTAGCTGATAAAAAGCACCCAATTCCGCACGCAAGGCTTGGGGATATAATGAAATAATCAAGCTATAGTAATTTTACTTAACTTCTATAAATCCATAAAACCAGAAGCTTGAATTTCCAACAGTTTTCTATATTGTCCATTCTCGCGTGATATAAGCTCGTCATGATTGCCTTGCTCAATAATTCTACCTTTATCAAACACTAGGATTCTATCCACTTGACGAACAGTCGACAAACGGTGTGCTATTATAATTGTTGTGCGACCTTTGGTTAAGCTTTCCATTGCTTTCTGAATGAGTAATTCAGACTCTGAATCTAAACTAGAGGTTGCCTCATCAAGGATTAATATTGGCTTATCTGCAAGTATCGCTCTGGCAATTACTACACGTTGACGCTCTCCACCTGATAACTTAATTCCACGCTCACCAACTGGAGTTGCATAACCTTTAGGAAGCTCTGAGATAAAGTCATGAGCATATGCCAGTTTTGCTGCATTCTCAATTTCCTCTTGCGTAGCATCTGGGTTACCATACGCAATATTTTCTGCTAACGAACGATGGAAAAGCAATGGTTCTTGAGAAACTACGGACAGCTGATGACGCAAGCTAGCTTGGGTAACATTGGCGATATCTTGACCATCAATTAATATGTGACCACTATCTAAATTATATAAACGTTGCAATAATTTTACAAAAGTACTTTTTCCACTGCCCGAATGACCAATCAAGGCTATTTTTTCACATGGCTTAATTTCTAAAGAAAAATCCTCATAAGTTGATTTATTTTGGTTTTCATATTTAAAGGTTACATCATCAAAAATAATACCACCTTTAGTAATGTTTAAATCTTCTGCTCCACTATTATCAAACACAGCTAAAGTCATCTTATCAAACCGCACGACATCTTCCAGCTCATTTATAGATTTCTGTATAATGCGAATAGTATTGCCAATATTACGAACATATCCTCTAATCATTAAACAGCTTCCAATTACAAAACTGACCTCTCCGGGGCTATATACACCCTGCCCCCAGCTTATAATAGCTAATGCAATAATCCCGCCAATTAAAAGTGATAAATATAAGTCTGGCAACGCACCAATAAGAATAAATCTAAACCATGTTTTTCTCAGCATCTGCATCCAGACACTTAACTCTTTATCTAAATACTTGTCCTCCCTATCTTCCGCACTAAAACTTTTAACAATAGCATTACATGTAATGGAATCTGCCAAGACACCACCTAAATCTGAATCCTTATCATTAAATACTTTATTTGCAGGTGCTGCATATTTCATAGTCATTACAATGCTTAAAACTATATAAATAGAAAAACCAACAATAAAAATCCAACCCATTATTGTCCAATGAGCCAATTGAACCAATGATATACCAAGAAATATAAGCACTGTTGGGAGCAATCCGCTAAACACAGCCTCATTAAACGTATCAAATGCCCATTTACCACGAGTAATTTTGCGTACTGTTGAACCAGAAAAGCTATTAACATGCCAATTTGTGCTAAGCCTACTAACTTTACGGTGTGCATCGAGAACTAGTTTATACATTTTCTTGGAAATGGTCTGCATCCATATAACTTCACTAGAAAACCAAAAAATTCGATGCAACAATCCGAAAGAAATAAACCAAGCAAGGGCTATTATAGCGATTGGTAATTGCCCTTCTTCCCCTGCATGTCCCGCAGCTAGAGCATCAACAATTTGACCAGAAAATACTGGAATTACAACATCACAAATTGATGCGAGTATCACCAAAAAAGTTGCAGTTGTCGCCCAATAAGGCGTAGTTCCAATATATTTTAAGAAAAAACGCCATGTGTCCATAGAACTTACAGGTATTCTTGCTTCATCTTTAATTTCTTGTTTACTTTTATTTGTATCCATTAGCTAGCACATACCTCAATTTGCTTTTTTTAAGAAACAAGACAATAGAACAATATGAGTTCCATTAACTTTTCCTTCAACATGCTCAGGGTTAGAGGTCAAAGAAATATTGCGGACTGTTGTGCCTCGTTTAGCTGTAAAATTAGCTCCCTTAACTACCAAATCTTTAATTAAAGTGACAGTATCTCCGCCTAATAATTCCGTACCATTACTATCAACTGTCTTTAATGCTATATCATCACCAGCAGTTTCTAAATTAATTTGTGCTGACTCTGCCCATTTCTGTAGCTCATCTTCCAAATATAGCATATCTAGCAAATCTATAGCCCAACTTTCCGATGATATGCTCTTTAAAATACGCCAAGCCATTACCTGAACTGCTGGCACGGTACTCCACATACTATCACTCAAACAATGCCAATGTTTTGTATCAACAGTTTTTTGATTTTCTATTTGAGCATGACAAATTTCACAAATTACTATTTTACTCTCATTATCTGAATAATTAGCTGGAGGAACTTCATACGTAATCAAATCAGAACTTGAAGTGCAAAGTTCACATTTTGAATTACAACGACTTAATAATGCTTCCTCTATATCCATGATAGATTTACTCCTTGTTTTTATAGTGTAATTACTCTCCATGATACTTTTAAAATCAAAAATAACAAAGGAAAATATAAGTAATAATTTACAACATATTGACAACCCATAATGCAGAGTATAGTGTGGTATAATAAATCCATAGAAAGAAAAAATAGTGCCATGCTCAAAACTTGGAATGAAAAACTAATATCAGCAGCTTCATTTGGCAATTTACCTGAAATAAAAAGAGCCTTAGAGAATGGGGCAAATGTTAATACAAAAACTAAACTTGATGGAGATAGTCCACTTGCTCTAGCTGCTTTTAATGGAAACTTAGAATGTCTTGAATATTTAATTGAGGCAAAAGCAGAAATAGACCATGAAAATGACTATGGCAGTACTGCACTAATATATGCAACTACACAGAACCACGCAGATTGCTTAAAAATACTAATTGATGCGGGTGCTGATATAAACATATCTAATAGTTTTCAATCTACAGCTCTTCTACTAGCCTCCGTCAGAGGTAACTTAGAATGTCTTGAATTATTAATTGCCGAAAATGCAGATATAGAAGCTCAAAATAAATCTGGAGATACAGCATTAACCTACGCTACACTTAACAGCCATAGAGAATGCGTTGAAGCCTTAATTATGGCTGGTGCAAAAATTGATGTCCTTGATTCTAAGCAAATTGAACAATATTCCTACAAAATTAATGAGTTTAAAAAAGAAATTACACGTAAAAACTGTGCTGCGATACATGAAAAAAAAAGCGGGATGAGGCAGTATGTTAGGTCAAGGCGTAAATTTTAGCTTGACATAGCTATGAGTGCATGGTAGAAAGCCATAATACCAAATTTATTAGGGAAACAAGGAGCATTAAAATGACAGAAATGACTATAAAAGATAAAATATCACAAGATAAAAAAACATCAGTTGCACAGCAATTACAAGGTAAGTTTGAATCCCTACTAAAGATAAGTACAGGTCTTTTAGCTTTAGATAAACCAACTCAAACAGCAAGGTTTATGATAGAAGAACCAGAAAATGACCCTGAAGCTATAGAAAGAGCAAAAAATATTAAGCAATGTAATATAATAAAAAGTTTTATACATGAGTTAACAGTGATCATAGATGAAACTTCCGAACAATTAGATAATGCTTCCTACAGAGAGGTTTTTAATATAACAGCATCAAGAGAAGACAATATTTTTGATTTCGTTGCTTTCGCACAACATGGAGAAGCAATAAATAATGCCTTAAAATTCTCTATAGAAATTGAAGAAGACTTGACTAAAAGACAAGCTAAGCATATTGAAGAATCTGCTAAACACTCAAGTGAATATCAACAAATCAACTCCACGCCAGCTAAGAAAAAAATAAAGCGGACAAGCATCCTAGGAAACAGAACTAGTTTCAAAGGTGGAATGATGTAAAAGTTAAATATTTAACTCTCTAATTTATAGCATCAAGAAGAAAACAAAACCAACGAGCACTTTTTAGCACGCTTCAGGTAGAAAATTTAATGGTTCTTAATATCTTTCTATACTAACAATTTATTCTTGCTAGTATAGATCCTAGCCTTAGCAAGGCATATCATTATTGTGTAATTCTCTGTATAGTTAGTTTAATCTATCTATAGTAATTCTGAAAACAACATATAATTAAAGGAACTTATCGTGCGACTTAAACTATTATTTACCGTTATTGTTATAACTTTCTGCTCCATCGTTTCTTCTAATAGCTTTGCAGCTGAAGAAGCTTACGAGACAATTATTTACAAAAGCAAAGGACTTGTCCTAAGACCGACTTCATCTTCATCCTCATCTCTTTCTGAATGGTGCACGGCACCTGCCACCAAAGCAAGAACTACACATGCCGTGGCTGTACTTTATAATGTTCCCCATAAACAGAGACTAAGTCTTTTAGGAGAAAGTTATGAAGCCTTTGTTCAAAATACAGTTATTCCTGCAATCAAGAAAGCCTGTGGATCTAGTGTCTCCATTTCACTTGTAGATATAGCAATGAAACACAGTGGTTTTAATCCAAGTATATCTGCATACGACATGAACCATGCACCTACGTGGGATGTTTTTAAATTTAGAATAGACGAGACAGGCGTGTTTAGAACAGTGTACTCCCCTTCTGTTGCTAGAGTTCATATGACACAAGCACAGATTGATGCACTTACTCCAAAACACGTATTAGAGTCTTCTCGAGCCTATAAAAATGCCTCAAAGGCTAGAGATGCCACTCTCAAAAAGAAAAAGTTTTTATTACTGAACTCCTGCAAAGAGAAGGCAAAAGGGAAAGGAGCATATTGTAAATTTGGATGGTACATGAACGCCATCTATAATAATGATATTGAGAAGATACGAAAATTCGATCAAAGTGAAGCACTGCCGAGAGCAGCAAAAAAATCCCTTTTAAGTCATCTTGCAAATTATTATATGCGTGACCTTACATGTCTTAGTAAGGATGCTGTGAAAAAAACAATCCGCTATAAAACTGATACCTATGACACATATCAAGGCGGTGTTTATGCTGGGCAAGATGGTGGCGATATTTACTCTGGCTCTTATATAATTAATCCTGAATTTGTTCCAGTGTGCAATAGAATTTGTAATCATTTCGGTGGTAGCATTAACAGAGATATGGGATTGGGTTTGTGGAGAAAAAATTATATTAATATTTTCAATGAGATTGATAAAGTAAAAGTAGAAAACTGTAATAGCCCAAAAAGGAAGCAATTCGAAAGAAACCTTATTTCTATGACCATCCTATCCCATGATCACAAATCAAAATGGTTTAATGCTGAATTAGACTTTAAATAAAGTCAGATAAGGTATCTGGAAAGCAGACGTTTAGTTTCTATATTCCTATCCAACTATCTTTTTTTGTTCTTTACGTTGTTAAGATTAATAGTAGGCTTAGTCACTCGGCTGGGGGCAAGCCCCATTTGTTCAACTGTCTGTCTTCCGTGTTCTAGTACTTTTTCTTTCCACACATCATCATTCTCAAGAAAAAAAGCTCTTTTTGCTAAGTTTTTTGCTTTTTTATACATTGGGTCAGTTGCGGGTAGCTTTTTACTCCGTACCCAGTTGTCCATTGCCATTCCTTTAAAAACCTCAGCTGGCTTAAGTGTACCTATTTCTAATGTGACGGTTGTAACTACAACTCCTTTTTCTACTTCTTCTTCAATGGCATTATTCATAGCACCTGTTCCAACTGAAGATTCTGAATTAATAGTTCCAGGACATGTTACTTTATCTCCCCATATTTTTTTTACTCTTGCATACCTAGAGGATCTTGATGAGCTGCTAGGTGTGTCAATAAATATCACCTCTACATCTCCAGAAGCACCAAGCCCTGTGTGAATATCAATATGCTCCACAGTTTTTGCATTAACCAAATACTTTTTTAATATCCCACGCCATTGTTGGTTAGACCACTCAGGATCTTCGCCGCCATATACTAAGCTATCTTTAAATCTATATTGCCCTCTAGTAAGCGCATCTTGCATAGTTCTCGTACCATTTTTTGCAAACATAAAAAGAAAAGAAAGAGGCTGCCAATTTAACGTGTTAGGCATAAAAAAAGACTCTTCCCATTTGTTCATATCAAGAATATTACAAAGCTTCTCTGTCAAAGGGTGTTCCTCAGGTAAATCTTTTGACCAATCAATGTGATTGCGGTTTAGATCTACATTGTTTTCGTTAGTACGACTATTGTAAGCAAAACCATATGGGTTTATTGCGTGAACTAATAATACAGCCGTATCATCAGGTAAATTATCAAATGATCCCAATTCCATTAAATTTAGCTGAATAGCAGATCCTGCATAACCTTCAGTACCATGTACACCAGAAGTTATAATTTTTACATTTTTTGCATCTTTTGAACCAATCCACACAGTATCCATAGCTAAATCTTCACCCTCAGGTCCAAGACATATTGGGTTTACATGAGACTCCACCTCCCAGTCATGAGATTGAGCTATATCACAGAATTTCTTTCTTGCTTCTGAGTATGTTGAACTAAAGTAATGCATTCCTCTTCATTCCTTCTTTATCTTATTTCAGTTTTCATTTTAGCATATTTTTTTATAATTCAGATAATATTTGTTCCATTTTATCAAAATTAGGTGATAGAGAAATGTGGTTACTCCGCAAAAAAAGCCCTAATTCAAAGGCTTTCTATATGCAGATAACTTCTAGTGAAAAAATGGTGTCCCCTACGGGATTCGAACCCGTGTTGCCGCCGTGAAAGGGCAGTGTCCTAGGCCTCTAGACGAAGGGGACTTGCTATAAAAGCGATCTTCTTTAAAGAAGACTTGCATTTTTAACTAACTTTTGAGAAGAATGCAAGTTATTTTATAAAAAAATATTGCTTATAATCTTTTCTGTTTTTATAACGTATAATATATAACATTAATAAAGGTAAAAAATGGCACACTCATTATCATACACAATTGACGTAAATAAAATCACGAGTAAAAAGCGAGTTGAAAAAATTCAGGCAGATGCTGATGAATGCTCACTATTAGCAGAACGACTTAAAATTTTAGAAGTAACAAATTTAAGTGCAGAACTTATTTTGCAACGTAAAGGTGACCTAATTTCCATGTCTGGCTCGTTTACTAGTGAAGTTGTGCAGGAATGTGTAGCAACACTAAAACCCGTTCATAACCAAATAGAGGATACATTTGAGATAGTATTCTATGATGCAGATAAAGGAGAATTAGAAGGTATTAAAGTGGAATACGAAGAATTTCATGACAATGTACTTGATATCGGAGATGTTATAATCCAGCAATTAGCATTAGCCTTGCCAAGCTATCCTAAAGCTGATGGAGTGGAGTTTTTTGATCACATAGAAGAAGCAGAGCCTTTAGAGACCACAGAAAAAGAGACATATCGCCCTTTTGAAACTTTGTTAAAAGGCGTAACAGCAACCAATGATGAAAAAGATAAAGAGTAATTTGTGGATATGAGTAAAGGTAAACCATTTAAATCTTTATTGAACCTTGTTAAACCTGAAACAGCTCATAATTTAGCAATTTCTGCGTTACAGTACTTACCTTTTTGTTTCCCAAAAGTGGTTGTTCCTGACTGCTCAATTACAGTATGGAATCAAAAATTTTCTAATCCTTTGGGACTGGCGGCAGGTTTTGATAAAAATGCAGAGGCATTAACAGCTTTATCACGCTTTGGTTTTGGTTTTATTGAAGTGGGTACAGTTACCCTTGAACCTCAAATTGGTAACGACAAGCCTAGAATTTTTCGAGATGAAAATACAAACTCCGTTATAAATCGTATGGGTTTCCCAAGCGTAGGGCTAAATAAATTCAAAAAAAATTTACAAAAACATATGCCTTTTTCTCTACCTGTTGGTGTTAATATAGGAAAAAATAAAAACACTGAAGGTCTAGAAGCTATCTGTAATGATTATAAATTATGTGTGGAAGAATTGTCGGCTATAGCAGATTATTTTGTAGTTAATGTTTCATCGCCAAATACCGCTGGTCTACGTGACTTGCAAACAGCAGAAGCTTTAACAACTTTATTGTCAGAATTGGTTAATGCAAAGCAAAAAAATACGCCTTTATTGGTTAAAATAGCACCAGATTTAGACTTTAATCAGTTAAGTGAAGTTGCCGAGGTCATTATTAAGACAAAATGCGATGGAGTAATTATTTCTAATACTACAATTACAAGACCTGAAAATATGTCCAGCGATTTTTCTGCAAAACAAGGGGGGCTTAGCGGTAGTGAGCACTTAAGAAAGATGTCTACAAAAATGATTGGACAGTTTTATCACATGACCAATGGTAAAGTTCCTATTGTTGGCGTTGGTGGTGTATCTAGTGGACAAGATATGTATGATAAAATGTGTGCTGGAGCTTCTTTAGTGCAGCTATATACTGCTTTTGTATTTGAAGGAGTATCATTAATACCAAATATTATGAAAGAATTTTCTGAAATTCTACAAAAAAACAATGTAACCAATTGTGCAGATATTATAGGAATGTCTAGCACTAAATATTTATAAGATACAGCATATCATGAACTTACATATTTTTATTAAAAAGCCTAAACAGGTTATAAGTTGGTGGCTGCGTGCAATAATCAACCAGATCTCCGACCCAGATAAACAATTCAATGTTGCTCTTTCAAGCTTAATTTCTAACGAAACAAAAATGGAACAACCTATATCACCAATTATTTTTGATATAGGCGCACATCATGGTGAAAGCATTGCACGCTTTAAAAAACTTTTTCCTTCTATTTCTATACATTCTTTTGAACCAGACAAAGATAACTTTAAATTGTTAGAAAAGCATTGGTCTGGTAAAAAAGATGTTTTCTTAAATAATATAGGCGTGAGCAGTGCTAAAGGAATGCTAACATTTCATAGAAACTTAAAAAGCAACACGTCTAGCTTTCACAAAATCAATATGAATTCAGAATGGGCAGAAAATAGAAGTGCTAGGTACGGTGTCTCCGCTAAGGAATACACAGAGAAAAGCTATGATGTGCCTGTAACAGACCTAGACTCTTATATTAAAGATAATAACATTCAGCATGTTAATTTACTTAAAATGGACACTCAAGGGCATGAAGATGAGGTTCTAAAGGGCTGTAAAAACGCTATAGATAACGGAATAATAGACATCATTGTAACTGAATTGATTGTAGGTGACCCTTACATGAAATCACTTCAGTTCTACGACCTTGAAAAAATACTAATACCTGCTGGTTATAGACTCTATGGAATTGATCGTCACGGAGACTTACTAAACACACCATCATTATATTTTAACGTTATTTACGTACATGAAAAATATTTAAAATTAATTTCTTAAGAGGCAAAACCTGTACATAGGAATCGACTCAAAGATAAAATTAAGCTAGTATGCAAAGATGAAAACAAAGAAACAATCTAGAATCCGTATTAAAACGCTTGATGAAACTAAATCACGCCCGTTTCTGGCTGTCAATAATGTCATTAGTACAGTTAAAAAGAAAAAGTCTATAAATAAAAAACACATCAAATCTAAGCATGGCTTTTTACAAAATATAACCAATAGCAAGATTGAGCTAGCTATGTACAGTGCAGCAATATCATTGACTATAGGACTAGCTTTGTTGGCTGTATGGCATTATTTTGGTATAGGCACTAGCTTAATGATGATGCTAATCATAGGATTAGGGGCTGCTTTATTTTATAATTGGCGTAAGCAACATGCTATCTCTAACGCCTTTGCTATGGAACGAAAGAAATTATCCTCTAACTATGATCGCCTAGTCCGTGAAACAGCTAGAAATAGACAAGATTTTGCATCATTGAAACAAGATTTAATTGAAACAGGTCAAACGGCACAGCGTATTAAGCAAATACGTGATATTGGGGCTAATGAAGATGTTAGTGTACGTATGTTAGATACATTGGTTGAAAAATTAAGTTACCTTGGCGTTGAGGCATTAGAAGATAAAAAAGAGTTTGTTCATACTCCTTTAGCAGATATAATTGGAAAACAAACAAACTCTAACTTATCTAGGTCATCAAAAGACAAGCAATTCACACATATTGACCGCTTTGATGATTGGACTGACAAAAAGATATTAGATCATGTTTCCAATGCAATAAAACAAAATGATATTGACTTATTTATTCAGCCGATTGTTAATTTACCACAACGTAAACGCCACTTCTATGAAATGTACTCTAGGATTCGTGTAGATTCTGACGCATATTTGCCTGCCTATCGTTATATCGATTTAGCATCTAAGCATAATATGTTGGCAGAGATTGATAATATACTATTATTACGTGGATTACAGTTGATACAAGCCGCTGATGCAGGTAACTTAAATCGTTCATTTTTTTGCAATATAACTCCTTTAACCCTTAACGATCAAAAATTTATGGGAGATTTGCTTGAATTCTTAACACAATATAGAATTTTAGCTCCACGATTAATATTTGAACTTGCTCAAAGCGATGTCATGATGATAGATGAGAATGTTTCTCGTATATTAGATGGATTATCACGTTTGGGGTGCCGCTTTTCTATGGATTGTGTAACAACAATAGACTTTGATTTCTCTAGCATTGAAGCCTGCCATATTCGCTTCATAAAGATTGGCAGCAAACTACTAAATCGTAAACTTAATGAGAAAAATGGTTTCACACAACTACGTCTTTTAAAAGATAATTTAGACTATAACGGTATTGATTTAATAGTTGAAAAAATTGAAACTGAAGAACAAGTATTAAAATTATTAGATATTGATATAAATTATGGACAAGGTTATTTATTCGGTGAACCACGCAGGTGGGCCATCAAAGAGTAAACCCTAATATCTATAATTATCAAATAGTTACTTAACTTGAGCAACCTCAAACTTCAACCTTAAAATACATATAAAATTTTATTTAAATCTGTACTTAATTTGACGAATTGTTAAAAAAGAGATATAATAAAGAGATATAGCTCTAATTAAAATTTGAAGTAATTTTAGCGTGAGTGATTCGTGGTATGTATAGTGTTGCACGATATGATATATTGATTTTATATAGGCGATATAGTCTTTTCAATTTGCTTTTACACTAGGCATAAGGAACGAGGCCTAGTAACCTAGGTGAGAGACGAAATAACAACGTGTAAAAGTTAAGTGAAATGACTATATTAACAAATAGGGGTGTTAAATATGAGCAAACAAGAACGAGTAAAGATAAACCGTCCAGGTGTTAAGGGCGTTTTAGCATTTTTTCTTCTTCCGCAATTCTGGCGATCATTTGGACACTTCTCACATATCAAGCCAACATTTATTAGAACTTTAGCTTTAATGCTTGAACAGTCTGGCTTACTGCCAATAAATCACTCCGCTACCCGTTATAGTGGCTTAAAAGAGCAGGACAATATTACCATACGTGGTATTATGGGGGAAGCTTGGTTTCACTTGCGAACCCGCAAAGATGTTGGTCTCTACCAATGGAGTATGTTTGGCTCTATAGTTATGATGTTTGCTTTATTTGTCGGTGCGATAGCAATGACTTTTGTATATTTTGCCTCAGGTACAATAGCTCAAGCACAGATTTTTAACCATTTAGGTGGTGCTACTGATTTAAGTGTTGTTCCTGTTTATGGTGGTACTGGTGGTTTTGATACCTCTGACCCAGCAGCAAGCCCCTCTGGAGATCTTGCTATAGGTATTCTAGACAAAGTACTACGTCAAGGGGCTCAAGGTACTGGTGGAGCATTACAAGATGCTATAGCACCTATGTTTGGTACTTATAGTGCGGCTGTGTTAATCATTGCATCAATAATTGTTTTTTGGTCAATTGTTTCTATTGTTGTAGATTCTGCTCGTACAGGACAGTTTGGTGGTGGTCGCCATAATATGGTCTGGACACCTATACGTTTTGTATTTGCCTTAGGTATTTTAGTACCAATTGGTGGTGGCTTTAACTCAGGTCAGATGATTGTCATGAAAATGGCAGAATGGGGTTCTAACCTTGGTACGAATATGTGGTCGGCATATGTTGCACCGACTGCAACACCTGATTTACTTGTTAATGGCTTAACCGCTGTTGATCCGGGGCAGTCGTTAATTTATCCATATTTGAAAAACCTTATATGTATGAAAGAAAATAATATGGCAGCAGAAGTCGCACATGGTGCATCTGTTCCTGCGTTTGCCCCTAATGGTTATCCTGTACCTACGGCTTTTCCTCCTCCTCCTGTTGCATCATACGCTGGGGCTATGCCACACCCTGAATGGATTAGAGAAGTACCTGATACAGCGGCATGGGCTGCAGGTAATGATACTTATGCAGTTAATATAGGTAATGAGGCTCAACATAACCTTTGTGGTAGAGTATATATCCCAAACCCAGGCTCACTAGCAATTACTGGTGGTCTACCAGGGTCTCCGCCGCCAGATGCTATTGCTATATTTAAAGTGGCTGTACGTATAGCTCAAAACACAGCTTTAAACAGCGTAAAAGCCGATATGGAACTTTATGCCTGTGCTTATGCGTCTAAAAATCAAGCAGCTCCAGTGGCAATGTATCCTAATACTTGTCCAGTAACAGGTGCGCCAGCAACACCTGATGGTATTACAATCACACACCCTTGTAATGGTGGTGCGGCAAGTGGTTTTGGAGGATCGTACCCTGCCAAAGCTTGTAGAGATTTAATTATTGCCAATTACCTTGCTTCATTTGATACAGCTGTATATGGAGTTGGTGGCTTCGTTGATACAATTTTAATGCCATATATTACAACTACGTTAGTACCTGAAACTCAAGCATATGGCTGGGCTGGTATGGGTGCATGGTACTATAAAATTGCTAACATTAATCGTGCGGCAGCATCTGCACAAGAAACAGAGACCAAGGCAAGTAGTAGTATGACAACATCATCTGCTGCAGCCGCTGCTCCTCCAGCATGTCCTATGTTTATACCAGCTTCGTTTTGTGCTACTATGCATAGCATAGGTAAGTTTGCTGATGATGCAATAAGCTTTATGGACTCCGGTGTTAATTCTAGCTTTGCAATGGCGAAAGATATAATTGACCAAGGTTTTGTTCAAACTGCATTGCATGAAATGAAACAAGGCGATGGTACAATGTTAGTTAACATTGGGCAATGGGGACAAAATACGCACCCTATTTCACAATTAACAGCCACAGGGTCTAGCATCATTGATAAAAGTTTAAGTATGTATAACTGGATTATGATGTTGAACTTGGCGGCAGCTATTCCATTCTTTGGTGGTATAGTTGAAGCTTTAATGGCGGGACCAATTGGTGGATTACTTGGTATGTTCGCTTCATTTGGTATGCTTCCAGGTGTCATGTTACTTTACTATGTGCCGTTAATACCATGGATTCGTGTGGTGTTTGCAGTGATGGCGTGGATTGTCTCTGTAGTTGAGGCTGTAGTTACTATACCTGTTATCGCATTGGCTCATTTACGAACTGATGGTGAGGGGTTAATGGGACCTATGACACAAGGCTCTTACATTGCTTGGCTCAATTTACTGTTACGACCCGGATTGACCGTTATAGGCTTTGTGATGGCAGGATTAATATTTGAGACTATGGTTTTATATACCAATGATACCTTTAATAATGCTATCTCATCTATGGGTAGTGGTGGATTTGGTGTACTTGACCAAGTAGTAAATACATATCTATACGTAATGATTGTTTATGCATTGCTTAATGCCTCATTTAAGTTGGTTGATATCATTCCAAATTCTACTATGGCTTGGCTTGGTGGTCCTCAAGGTCATGACTTCAGCGGTGAAGCTGGAATCATTGAAAGAGGTGTGCATGAAATTGGTAGTGACTTTGCCCATGGTGTAGGTGGAGTTATGGGTAAACAGCAACCTGGTATGGGAGCCATTAGAGGTAGTATTGGGGGGACTGTTGGCGGTATAGTAAGCAAGATGAAAAAGTGACGACTTCATCTCAATTAAATAATTAAAGAAACGCTCTGTATAAATATTACGGGGCGTTTTTTTGTGAGGTTTTTCTATATTTGACAGAACAGACAAAACATGACATATTGGCTCAAGTCTTTCGGGTCTAGATTTCAGGGCATCATTTTTGTAGATGTGTTGATTTATAGACCCTTAGAAAATTATAGTCGAGTGACTATAAAAATGGTTTAATTAATTAATTTAAAAAAGGAAATAATATATATGTTTGATATACATACAGAAACAATTGAATGGGCAGGTCGTACTCTGTCTTTTGAAACAGGCAAAATGGCACGCCAAGCAGATGGTGCTGTTGTGGCCAAATATGGTGACACAATGATTCTTGCAACTGCAGTTGGTGCAAGAACAATGAAATCAGGGCAAGATTTCTTCCCACTTTCAGTGCATTACCAAGAAAAATCATATGCCGCAGGTAAAATACCGGGTGGCTTCTTTAAGCGTGAGGCAAGACCTAGTGACCATGCAACGCTAACTTCTAGGTTGATTGACCGCCCTATTCGTCCTTTATTTGCTAAAGGCTTTTTGAATGAGGTTCAGGTTATTTGTACTACTTTGGCTCATGACTTTGTAAACATGCCTGATATTTTGGCATTAATTGCAACATCGGCTGCTTTAACAATTTCTGGTATGCCATTTATGGGGCCAATTGGTGGCGCTCGTGTTGGTTACATTGATGGAGAATTCGTACTTAATCCAACACCAGAACAAATGGAAGCAAGCGAACTAGACTTAATCGTTGCAGGTACTCGTGATGGTGTGTTGATGGTTGAATCAGAAGCTAATGAGCTACCAGAAGATATAATGCTTGATGCTGTTATGTTTGGCTGGAAGGGTTTCCAACCTGTAATTGATATGATTATTGCTTTAGCTGAGAAAGCCGCTAAAGAACCATGGGATATCCCAGAAGTTTCTGATGAAAAAGTTGCATTGCAGAAAAAATTGCAAGATCAATTTGGTAGTGATTTTGAAGGTGCTTATGGTTTAACTGTAAAGCAAGAGCGCCAAAAACGTCTTGCAGAAGTTCGTGATAGTGCAGTTGAAGCATTATCAGTTGAAGGTGAAGTTGATGGAGCTATGATTCAAGGATTGTGTAAGTCTGTTGAATCTGACATCGTTCGTGGCTCTATCTTGAAAACTGGTAATCGTATTGATGGTCGTGACACAAAAACTGTCCGTCAAATTACAGCAGAAGCAGGAGTTTTACCTCGTGCGCATGGCTCGGCTTTGTTTACTCGTGGAGAAACACAAGGACTTATCGTTGCAACATTAGGTACAGGTCAAGACGAACAAATTATTGATGCTCTTGAAGGTGAATATAAAGAAAACTTCTTACTACATTATAACTTCCCATCATATTCTGTTGGCGAATGTGGACGTGTTGGCCCTGTTGGTCGTAGAGAAATTGGACATGGAAAGCTTGCATGGCGTGCGATTCATCCATTACTACCAAGTAAAGAAGAATTCCCGTACACAATTCGTGTAGTATCTGAAATTACAGAATCAAACGGCTCATCTTCTATGGCTACTGTTTGTGGTACATCTTTAGCTTTGATGGACGCTGGTGTTCCTTTAGCAAGACCAATCGCAGGTATTGCGATGGGGCTGATTAAAGAGGGTGAAGATTTTGCGGTTCTTACAGATATTCTTGGTGATGAAGATCACTTAGGAGATATGGATTTCAAAGTTGCAGGAACAGAAAAAGGTATCACAGCTCTACAAATGGATATAAAAATTACTTCCATTACAGAAGAGATTATGAAAGTTGCCTTAGAGCAAGCTCGTGATGGTCGCTCGCATATTCTTGGTGAAATGGCAAAATCTTTAACAGGAACTCGTGAAGCTTTGAGTGATTTTGCTCCGCAAATGACAAAATTCAGTATCCCACGTGATAAAATCCGTGAAGTAATTGGTAGTGGTGGAGCGGTAATTCGTGACATCGTTGAAACTACAGGTGCAAAAGTTAATATTGAAGATGATGGAACAGTTTGCGTATCATCAACTGATGTAGAATCTGGAGAAAAAGCAATTGCATGGATTAAAGATATTGTTGCAACAGCTGAAGTTGACACTATATATGACGGTAAAGTTGTACGTATTGTTGATTTCGGAGCATTCGTTAATATCATGAATAAAACAGATGGTTTAGTGCATATCTCTGAAATAGCTGATCACAGAATTGGTAAAGTTAGCGATGTTCTTAAAGAAGGACAAGAAGTTAAAGTTAAATGTATCGCCATTGATGATAAAGGACGGATTAAACTATCCATGAAATTTATTGATCAAGAAACTGGGGAAGAAATATCTCAAAGTGACGATACACAAGAAGCTGTTGATGCTTAAGGCTCTGTAGTATGAATACTGGCAGTACTAATGACAATGTCATTGTTTTCCCAAAAGGAGATAATACGGCTCTGCGTTTGCCCCGTTTAATTGGGCATCGTGGAGCTCGTGCCTATGCTCCAGAAAATACTTTGGCATCATTACATACAGCAGCGGATATGGGCGTTGAATGGGTTGAACTTGACGTTAAGCTTAGCCGTGACGGAGAGCCTATAATCTTTCATGATGAAACGTTAGAGCGTGTGACAGGTGCATCAGGGCTTGTTGCTGATATGGACTGGAAAGACCTAAAAGAGCTTGATGCAGGGGCTCATTTCTCGAATAGCTTTGTTGATGAACGTATTCCACATTTAGAGCAAGCTCTAGACGTTATAATCGACCGTGGCATAGGTTTGAATTTAGAAATAAAGCCTTGCCCTGGACGTGAGAAAGAAACAGCAGAGATAGCTCTGGATTGGCTATCACGTAGCTGGCCTGATGATGTGCCTCCACCAATAATTTCAAGCTTTCAATTGGTTAGTTTAGAAATGTCATTGATGATGATTCCTGAATACCCAAGGGGTTATTTGATATCTCCTAATGAAGAACAAACAGTTGATAATTGGCAGAAAAAAGCAGAACACCTCGACGTTAAGACATTAAACTTTGACCTCTCATTTTTTAAAGATAACCCAGAGATGGTCAAAGAATTCCTTGATACTGATTATACGTTAATGTGCTTTACTGTTAATGATTTAAGCCAAGCAGAGGAACTGTTTGACATGGGCGTTACCAGCATTTTCTCAGATATGCCTGATTTGTTAGACTGATAAATATATTTGGTAAAATATATGAAAGGCTAGAAAATGGATTTAAAAATAGCTGAAAAACAAGAGCAATTTAAATTGGAAAGTTTTCTTGTTTTTAATAATGGGGAGCGTAATCGCAATCTAGCAAAAGGTTATATAAAGTGTATGTTTTCAGATGATTATCGTAAGCCTACATTTGTTTTATCCCTAGTTGATGATGAAATTATTGGTGCTGCCGCATATTCCGAAGAGTTTTTTACTACAAATACGTGGGGAGTTAGTTGGGTTAGTGTACATAAAGATTTTCGAAATCAAGGCATTGGACAAAAATTAGTAGAGTTTTGCCTAAAAAATATTTATGAAGAGGCTCAAAAAAAGGTATCAGTTATTCTTTGTACTTACCCTAATAAAACTAAGTTATATGAAAAAATAGGTTTTTCATGTGTCGGTCATGATTGCAGTGGCGGTTCATTTATGTTCAAAGTTATTGGAGATAGTAAGTGATAATAGAAGTGATTACAGTTTAGGCCATCTACGATGCAGCCATAACCATTGTTCTGGTCTTTCCTTAATCCAGCCTTCCATTATTTGATGAATATCTAGCATAATTTTATATATATCTTGCTCTTTATTTCCTGTTGTCTCTACTTCCAGTTTTGGCAAAACAGTCATGCGGAATTTAGCTCCGCCTAGCCTTTCCATACGAATTAAGTATATCGGGCAGTTAAATTTTAATGCAAATTGTGCGGCAACTGGCATCGTCATTGCATCACGCCCAAAGAATGGTATAGGCAGTCCTTCATTGAATTTTTGATCAATTAATATACCTAGCTTTCCACCATTTTTAATTACACTAGTCATCTTAATAATAGATTTGCGACTTTTAAAAATATAATCATTTGCCCCTGATTTTCTAGCATATTGTAATAGCTTTTCTATCCATGGGTTATTAGGCTCACGATAAGCTAAGGTCATGTCTAAATTACATTGCTGTTTTGCACTTGCAGGCATTATTTCCCAATTGGCAAAATGCCCTGAGACCATCATTGCAGCTTTGTCACCCTTAATAATGTCTTCAAGCATATCCTTATTTACAATTTCAACTGCTTGAGCAATTTTACGAAGATGTGGATATTCAGCAATAGTACGCCCTAAATTATCCCACATACCCAAGACAATTTTTTGTTTCTCTTGTTCATTCATTTCAGGAAATGCCTGACTTAGATTATCATAAGCTATTTTTGATCCCGCTAATTTTAAGCCAAATTTACGCCCTATCCAGCCACCAATATTAGATGCTGTATTGGCAGGTAAAAGCCAGAAAAAACCATAAACAATATGAACCAAAATAGCTTCAATAATATAACGTAAACCTCGCCCAATCGGCATAGATTCAGTGAAGTGCGGTTTAATTTTGGTTTTACTGTTCATTTTTATATTTATTTAATTTTTCTTCTAGGAATGACTTTATAGCCTGTTTATCTTGCCATTGTAAAGTAATCCTACAGATTTTAACAGAATCCTGCATTTTTTCTGGAATACGAATAAAATCTTTTTCTGTTGTGATTAAGGTCGCATTTTTTTCTTTTGCTTCTTCTGCAAGCATCATAATTTCTTTTTCTGTATATGGGTGATGATCTGCGAACCTATGAAATGAAATAATATTTGCCCCACAGCTCTGTAGAGTTTCTTTAAACTTTTCTGGCAGACCTAGCCCAGCAAAACCAATGACATCTTGTTCTTGTAATTCTTCTGCAACCACAATATTCGCATAGAAAATAGGTCGATTAAAACTTTGTTCTTCTAAATAGTTATCCCATATTTTTTTTGTTTCTTCTGTTGTATTTAGCACAACACAAGCATTTGCTCTAGCCAAGCCATCTTTTGGCATTTCACGTAAAGGCCCTGCTGGTAGAATAGAGTGATTACCAAAGCCTCTAACCCCGTCAATCACCAGCATAGAAACATCTTTAAATAAGGAAAAATTCTGAAAACCGTCGTCCATAATAATACTATCAGCTTTATTATTAGAGATGATTGCTGCACCCTCAGCTCTATTCTTTGCAATTAAGCAAGGAGCATGTTTTGCTAATAATAATGGCTCATCACCTGTTAATGAATAATCATGCTGATTAGCCTCTACATATATTGGCTTTTCACTGTTACCTCCATAGCCTCTTGATAGGAAATGGGGGCTGCAATTTAATTCTTTTAGAATATCTACAACTGCAATAGCAACTGGGGTTTTACCACTTCCGCCAACTGTAATATTACCAATACAGATAACAGGTATTGGGACTTTCTTTGTACTTTGTATAGAACGATATATTTTAGAAAAAAAGTTATAAACCACACTAACCACTCTTAATAAAAGAGGAGCTTTTTTGTCTTCGTACCAAAAATTTGGTGTTTTAAACATACGGGAGAAACCCAATTATTTTTTACAACCATCAAATCGTTTTTTTATCACATCAAAACTAGCACGAACCGCATAGGCCTCACCACCTTTAGGACGACCAGCTTTCTTAGTAGGATTCCAGCCATATGTATCGATATGAACCCAATCAATGTCTTTTTCAACAAACTTCTGTAAGAATAGAGCAGCTGTAATTGCTCCTGCCATACCGCCAGTACCAGAATTATTAATATCTGCAATATCACTAGATAGCATTTCTTCATAGTTGCTCCATAAAGGCATACGCCATAACGGATCTTTAGTTGCTTTTGCTGATGCTTCAAAGGCTTCTGCTACGCTATCACTATTAGTGAATATTGGCGGTATTTCTGGCCCTAAAGCTACTCTTGCAGCACCTGTTAATGTTGCAAAATCTATAAGTAAATCTGGCTTTTCCGTGCAAGCTTCTGCTAAAGCATCAGCCAAGACTAAACGCCCTTCTGCATCTGTATTACCAATTTCAATTGTTATGCCTTTGCGACTATCAATCACGTCACTTGGACGAAATGCATTAGAAGAAATTGAATTTTCAACCGCAGGAATTAAAACACGTAAACGCACTGGAAGGTTATGAGCCATAATCATCGACGCAAGCCCTAGAACGTGAGCCGCTCCACCCATGTCTTTTTTCATTAAAGACATACCACTACCCGGTTTTATATTTAAACCACCAGAGTCAAAACAAACACCTTTACCAACTAAAGTTACTTTAGGTGCATTTTTATCTCCCCACGTAAAATCAATTAAACGAGGTTCTTTATCGCTTGCCCTACCAACCGCATGAATAGCAGGATAATTTTTCTTTAATAAATCATCACCAAGAATAATTTTAGGTGTTTGAGCATTGAATTTTTTAGCCAAGGCTCTTGTCGCTTTAGCTAAATCATCAGGCCCCATATCATTAGTTGGCGTAGAGATTAAATCACGAATCATAAAAATTGCATCAGTAGTCGCTTCAACAGCTATACGATCAGCATTTTTTGGCCATAGTAATTTATTGTCTTTTGTTGAAGCATCAGATTTATATTTATCAAAACTATATTGCCCAAACTCCCAACCCATTGCAGCAAGTGTTGCTTCTTTTTCTTCCATTTCACGTTCAATAAAATATCCTGCTTTATGTGGTGGGAGTTTATTTGGAAGTTCAGCATAAGTATAGAACTCAGTTTCATCAGCTACGCCATAAAGATAACCAGCAACTTCACCATCTGGTTTAGACAAGCTTAAAACAGAGCCATCTTTAGCAGAAAAAGAGGCGTTCTTAACTTGTTTTTGTATTTCTTTAGGTTGTGACTTAAGCCAACCCTTTAGTTCATCTTGAGTTAAAGGTGTTATAGAATGAGCTGATTTATTTTTACGTTCTAAGAATTGCATAATGATAATCTCCTTAATATGCTTTCAATGTAATTGAATTGGAATATAGCAAATACATAAAACAATATCGAGTTAAAAGTAAATAGGAACAAATTTAAAAAGCTATATAAACTTAAGAAGCTTGTGATTGACTACGCAAAGCATCAAATTTATTTAAAGCTGCTTCAATTTCATCTGAGAATTCACGTCTTTCAACAAAATCTGTGCCACCAGCACCTCTGGTTAATGACAATTCTAAGGCACGACTAAGTAACTCAGACAAATTGATATCTTCTTGTTCTAAAGCAAGGTTAAAAGCATCAAGTATTTTATCACTTAATCTCTGGTAGGTTTCTTCTTCACTCATGTTACTCTCCTTTAATTTACTTACGATACATACTACCTTAACAAGAAATTTTCAGCAATAGGTGAAATAACTATAAATTCCTGTGATAATTTTGATAGCGTCCATAGATTATAAATTCCTTGTAGCTCCGTTGGAATATTTACAGATATTGGTGAAATTGATGCAGACCCTTCCGTCAACAACTGTATCATAAGCTCAAGAGTTGATTTCTTAGCTGGATAATAAACTAAAGGAACATCATCTTCTTTTTCAAAGCCTGATAGCTCTCTGGCATATGCAAGAGCCATTTCAATGCCACCAAGACTGTCAACAAGTCCAATTTCTTTTGCCTGCTTACCTGTCCAAACACGACCTTGGGCAACCTTTTCGACCTCCTCTAAAGTCATTTCACGACCCTCGGCAACTATCTTAATGAAATTATCATATATATTATCTAGCATTGCCTCAAAACGTTCATTTGATGTTTCAGAAAACACAGAGTTCATTGACCACATATCGGCATTATCACCTAGAGTAATAGCCTCCCATTTAACACCTAATTTCTTCCATAATTTGTCGAGAACAACTTTACCTGCAAATACACCTATAGAACCAGTTAATGTTCCAGGCTCTGCGATTATATGGTCAGCATTAACCACCGCCCAATATCCGCCAGATGCCGCCGTTCCACCCATGGAAACAACAACTTTCTTACCCTTTTCTTGAGCTGAAACGACTGCATGCCTTAAAGTTTCCGCAGCCCCCGGTGATCCACCTGGACTATCTATACGAAATACAATTACAGAGACATCATCATTTTTTGCAGCAGCATTAAAAGCTGAAGATATTTTATCAGCAAATAATGTTTTTTCGCCCATTCCAGCAATTGGAGCTACAAGTGATGATGAACTCTTTTTATGCGGCACAATCATACCAGAGCCATAAATCAGAGCAACTTTACCTTTGCCTTCGCGTGCAGTTTCAGTGTCTTTTTTATGCCAGAGCTGTGTGAAGAAGCCAACCATTCCATCTTCTGTATTCTCTGTTTTCACGCCAAAACCATAACCTAAAAGATCTATAGTTTCTATATCTTCGCCAGATTTTTCTTTTGCAGAAGCAATAAAATTATCATAGTAATCAAGCTTATCAATTAATTTATTATCAAGTGACTCCTGCCCCATATAAGGTGCGCCATTGATTAACTCTTTAACATGTTCAGGCTTAAGGCCTCGGCCTTCTGCTACACCTGAAATTATTTGTGAGGATAAATCATCAATAATAGAAGTCATCATTTCTTTATGTGGCAGGCTCATACTTGTTCTAGTAATACTCTCCATCGCACTTTTGTACTTACCACGGTGATCAAAATTAGCAGTTACCCCCAGTGTTTCCATTAGACCACTTAAAAATGGTGTTTCACTATGCATGCCAGTTATCCCAACCATGCCCATAGGCTGCATCCATATTTCATCAAATGCTGATGATAAATAATAAGTTTTCATTCCACCAGATAAACCACCAATATCATCTGCAAAAACCATGGCAAATTTTCCATACTCACGGAACCTGTGTACTGCATCTCTAAGCTCTTGTATTTGTGCAAGATTATAATTGCTACTTTCAATATCCAAGGCTAAGCCCTTAACTCTAGGGTCTTTTTTTGCAATATCCATCGCCTCTGCAATTTCATGTAGAGTGGTCGGTGGACGCATAAGAGGCCCTTTAAATGAAAATTTCTTTGTTGTTTCAAATAGATTAGATTTTAGTTTATAAACTAATAAAATATTATCAGGCAGAGCTGGTGGCTGATAATTCATCATACGTATTAAAGTTATAGAAGTAAGCCCAGCAGAGATAAAGGCAGCAACACCAAGCACTGTAAAAAACCTAACAAAAAATGTTAAAATACGACCATAACCACGGTCTTCGTTTCGTCTTGATGGTTTGTATTTCATTTTTTTCTCTATTTCATTCAACTAAATAATAACATTACTCTATCTTTTACTTTATAGATTGTGAAGCAAAATCCTAAATAGAATGTAAAGATTTGAAAAGAATGATACATGACATACTTGTTAATATGGCATAGCGATGCTACGGTATAAACTATACTATTTTACTTATTATTATAAATGAGGTTAAAATGAAGCATGCAATACTTGATGCATTTGATTTATCTAACTTAACCCATGTAGATCAAAATATTCTAAAGGAATTTGTAGATAAATTAAACAAACTACCTTACTCACCAGAGAGCGACAAACAAACTGTTGTGGCTCTAGGAACAGGTGGAACGATCGCAATGAAAAAAGATAAATCAGGAATGCTAGTACCTGACTTAAATTTCAAACGCATCATGCAATTTGCCACGCCTCATTTACAAGATAGTTTTTCAATATTCGACCTTGATATTTTTTCAATTGATAGTTCACAGATGAATTATACACATATAAAAGATCTGGCTATTTGTATTAGCTATATTTGGAAAAATATTCGTTGCCCCATTATAGGTTTTATGGTGTTGCATGGCACAGATACTATGACATATTCTTCAGCCGCAATTTCTCTTATGATGGGGCAAGGCTTGCCATTTTCTATTGTCTACACTGGTGCGCAAAAACCAATAGAGCAGCCATTAAGTGATGCTGGTACAAATTTACAAAATGCTCTCTATACCCTAGAATCCTTATATAAAAATGACATAGCTGAGGTCGTGGTTGTTATGGGAGATGTAGCCATATTAGGAACATCTTCTGAGAAGATTGACGATGCTCAAGTAAATGCTTTTGATGCTCCGTTGCACAAATATATAGCAAGGTTTAATCGTCTGGATTATCCAGTTAAATTAGCTTCTTGGTTGCAACCGCAGAGAAAATTAGATTTCAACCCTATAGTATGGAATACAAGGTTTTCACAAACTCTATTAGTAAAGTCGTACCTAGGATTATGTCCAGAAATGATTGCGAGACAAGTAAGTGATGAGCAGGTTAAAGCTGTTATTCTTTACTCTTATGGCGGAAATACAATCTACGAAGAGATAATAAATCAAATAACCCCAATAGCTGAAGAAAAAAAATTAAATATATTTGTTGTCAGTCCTGTCAATGTTCAAATAAAAGCAAATTATGCTTCTACATACCATATGATAGAAAATCGTGTTATGCCTTTATATATGACACTATCTGCGGCTTTAGCTAAGATAGAAATCGCTATACGATTATTTCCCAATGATGTTAATAAGGTATCTGAGTTTATGATGGAAAACTACGTAGGTGAAATACCAAATGATTGTTCTCGCTATATACCTGATCATTAATATATTTGATCTATTATGATAGATATAATTTAAGTGAGATAACCAATACACTGAAATGGCAACATAATACTATTATGACGCATGGTATAATCTTGGGCTGTTTCCATTATTTTTAGCCCTTTCCACACGCCCCAATCCTCTGCTAGAACGGTCTCGTCTTCATCTAATAAACGCTGTAGAAGACTACCTGCTTTGGTTATTTGCTCTATTGTTTGCCCGATAATAACTTCCTTCATAACAGCTAGGACGGCACGAGTTAAAATACAAGCCTCAACCGCATAACCAAAGTCTAAGATTTTATTGTTTTCTTTATCTATTTTAAGTTCTATAGTCACTTTACTACCGCAAACAGGACTGTAAGCTTCTTTAGTAAAGTCTGGGTTATCAAGGAATTTAGGCTCTAACACATTAGCTGCTAAGTTCAAAAACTCTGAGCTATATAAATCCTCTTCCATCTGGTAACTACGCTACTTTATTTTCAAGATATGGCTTGGTATTTTTACGGTTTTTCTTAGTAAACAAGCAATCGCAATAACCACAAATAACTTCATCAGTCCCATCAAAACTATAATAAACTCTTGGGTGACCTAATGCTCCCTTACCACCATCACAAGCTATGCTAGCAACGCTTTTATCAACCTTATATATTTCAAGATGATCCATATTTAATCCTTATGCTTTTGTAACAACCGCACCACCTGCGGTATCTTTTAAAACGTAACCTTTATCTGATATAGCATCACGCAAACGATCAGATTCTGACCAATTTTTATCGTCTCTAGCCTTATCACGAGCCAGAACTAAACTTAAAATCTCGGCTGGAATTTCTTCTTTATTTTTCTCCATATCAGCAAAATCAAAACCAAGTACTATATCGAACTCTTCGATTAAAGCATATTTTTCAGCATCTGAAATCTCTGTATCAGAGATAACAGCGTGTAATTCTGCCAAGCCTCTGGCTGTATTTAAATCGCTACATACAGCCTCCATAAACTGCTTTTGATGCTCTACAGCTTTATCAGATAATACAACATTACTATCAGCATGCTCACGTAAATCTAAAATATGTTGAGTGACTTTATTCAAAGCCCTCTCCGCTGCCTCTAATGAATCATACGAAAACTTTAACGGATTACGATAATGGCTTGTTAGCAACAAATAGCGATAAGCTAATGGGTTATAGCCTTTCTCTTCCAAAGCATCAATTGTCAAAACATCACCTTTTGACTTACTCATTTTAATATCTTTGTCCAAGCTTAAAAACTCACAATGTAGCCATGTATTTACAAATGGCTTTTCACCGCTTGCACACTCACTTTGGGCAATTTCATTCGTATGATGAACCTGAATATGATCTATACCGCCCGTATGAATATCTATTTGATCACCAAGATATTTCGATGCCATAGCTGAACATTCAATATGCCAACCTGGAAAGCCCCTACCCCACGGACTATCCCATTCCATATCACGCAACTCATCTTTAGGCGAAAACTTCCACAAGGCAAAATCTGTTTTATTCTTTTTGCCAATATCATCTACTCTAGCACCAGACTGCAAGCCCTCAATGTCCAATTTTGCCATAGATCCATAATCATCAAATTTACTTGTATCAAAGTAAACGCCATCTTCTATCACATAAATATAGCCACCTTCTTCAAGCTTTTTTATCATGTCTATTTGTTCAACTGTATGGTCAGTTGCTTTGCAAACAATATGTGGACGCTTTACATGTATTTTAGAAGAATGAGAAAAAAATGCCTCAGTGTATTTCTCTGCAACACCCCATGCATCTAATCCCTCACGTTTTTTTCCAACTTCCATTTTATCTTCGCCATCATCAGCATCGCTAACTAAATGTCCAACATCCGTTATATTCATTACATGTTTAACATCATAGCCAGCAACCTCACAGACACGGCGTAAAATATCCGCAAATACATACGCACGCATATTACCTATATGTGCGTAAGCATAAACGGTTGGGCCACAGGAATAGATTCCTATTTTTCCAGCCTCGATAGGTCTGAATAATTCTTTCTGACGAGTCAATGTATTGTAGAAATAAAGTGCCTGCACTTAAATAGACCTCTGTTTTTTTTTATTAGAATAAAACTATTCTGTTTCTGATAGCTTACGCCTTGATGACCATATTAAAGCTGGACGTTTAGGGCCAACAATCCAAACACGGAAAGCTCTTATAGCTGAGCTAAAAGTAAGTCCCTTACGCTCCAATATCCAAAACAATGCTTGTACTATAATAAATAGCATAAAAGTCCAACGTCTTGGCATAAAAAGCACTAAAAGAATAAACCCACCTGCTCTTGCATCAAAACGCCAGAAACGAGGTGTTTTCTGACTGTTTCTCCAGTGCCAACCAACATTAACGTATTCTTCTTCATTCTTTTCTTTTGCCATACCCTAATCCCTCTGAAACAAGCTAAACTGTTATTGCTCTTTACAGCCTAATTGAAAAATATTAAGAAACACTTTCTTCTTCTCTCTTTTTTTCCTCTTCCTCAACTTTTTTCATAGCTCCAGCACTCTGTATATATGTTAGATAATGCCTACGATCTATCAATCCAGCATCATAGCCATTTTGAGCCGATTTTTCCATGCTCTGACCATGTTCTTCTACCATAGACATTAATGTAGTAGACCAACTTTCAAATGGAAGACTAAGTAATTCCTCACGAATTTCTTCAGTGAACTCCATCCACTCCCTAAGACCAAGTCTACCACCACCAATTTTGGGAACTAAGGTTTGCGTCACAATCAAACGTAATGTTTCCATTAAGGAATAAGCACGTTCCACACGCTCTGATGGCTCAAATGTAGAAATCATACGGCGAACAGTTGCTGCAACACCTGTTGTATGCACTGTTGCATATACGGTGTGACCAGTTTGCCCAGCCTCAATTGCTGCTGAAATTGTTTCACGATCACGAGCCTCACCAACCAGAATAACCTCTGGTTTTCTACGCAATGCATTTCTAACACCAGCAGCAAAACTAGGTAAATGGCGAGGTACTTCCGACTGCCCAATTAAACTACGTTTACTGTAAATAGTATCATACGTAAATTCAATCGGAGCTTCATAGGTTAACATTTTTCCGCAACCATGTGGCCGTTCCATAATCATTCGATTCCCCGCTGCCAATAGAGTACTTTTACCACTACCAGTAGGTCCTGTGATTAGTACCAGTCCTTGACGAGGATTCCAACAATCTCTAATTTCTTGCTCAATGTCCAATTGATCCATCGTTGGCGGTTCTTTAGGTAAAATACGCATAGTAACCTGAACACCATCACGACCTTCAGCTAAAATTGCTGTCATGTTCACACGAAAACGAGAACGATTCCAACGATCAACCATAATCTCATAGGATAAATCAATATCTGCACCACCAGCAAGAATAGCATTAGCTTCAACGCCATATAAACGTGCAACTATTGCATTCATATCAGAACTATCTAAAGGACGAAATGTTGCAGGATACAAAACCCCGTGAATTTCATTATAAACAGGTCGCCCTGTCTGAAAAGTAACATCACTTGAGTCACTTTCTATGCACCAAAGTAAAAATGGGTCGATATGCTGCTCTTGAAAACGCTCTGGCTCATCAGGCCATGTTTTCTTTACATCATCTTTGCCTTTTTTAAGTAAACTTACCGGTCTGCGGGTTGCCATTCTTCAAAACCTGTTCTGAATTGAGATGGACCTGTAATACGAACAGCACGATCACCCACACGCATTTCATCTCCACCACCTGTTATACCTCTGTCTTCATAAAGTGCGTATGGTTCAGAAACCATATTCTGAGCAAGAAGCGTACGATAACGAATCATACCATTGAAATCAGCATTTAAAAGCTCAAGGTTACTTTCAAAAGTTTGATCTGCCTGAATTATCCCCGCATTCCAGCCTTTTTCAAAAGCCTCGTCCCATGCATTTTTTTCTTCTAAATTAACTGGCCATAGAATTTTTGGTGGAAGCTGTATATCAAAACTCAAAGCAGGCTGTAAATATTGATGCCAATCCCTAGGAGCTGTAACAATTTTTGCCTCTTTAATTATATTATAAGTACGATCAGAAACCGCAGCTTCAATACCGCCTTGCTGAATAACCAAAGTATTTTGAGCTTCCGAAATAATAGGTGGCTCAATCAAAAGACCAGATGGCGCACGAATTAAAAGCCTACGAAAATCAAAAACTCTGCTTAGAGCAAAACCATATCCATCAAGGCTTTCTTTAATCTCATAACTTCTAAAAGAAAGACCGCCCCTAGCCCCATATGACATTGCAGCCTCTTCTTGAGCCTCTTTCCTTATATCTAGTGAAATACCCTCATTTACTGCGCCATCAATACCAAAACTTTCTTCCTTATCAATTTGTGGAGTAGTCGCACGTAGTTCACGCATATTCAAAGGTACAGTGTCAGTTGTGGCAAAAACTGCTTGTGCTGGCGAGAAAATAACGGCAACAGCAATAAATAGATACTTAAGCAATTTCATTTACAGATCCCCACCATGAATAGAATTATAACTAACTTCTATTAATTCTTGTTCTGCATTGACTACAATATCAGCTCTTCTACCGCTTTGCAGACCAATATCTCGTAGAATATCAATAACTGTTTTTTCAACCGCTGTAATATTAACAATCACAGGCACTGGAGGTTCCATACCAATAATATTAAATTTATATCCGGCACGATCGGCTAGCTTCTTTGCAATTGGTGCAACAGAGCCTGACCATTCAACTGATAAAGTACGCATTAACTCCCGTGGAGCATTTTCTATAGGCGATACGTTAGCAAGTGGATTTTGTCTTTGTTCAACAGCTGCTAAAACTTGCAAGGCAGCTGATGCTCTATCAACAGCAGAGCTTAAGCGTAAAGAAACTGGGTCAGGTTCAACAACCATTTGCCTTCCAGCATGTTTTGACTGTGTACAACCAGTAACGGACAGAGCCAGAACCATAATTGTTATAGTAAAAAGGGAATTTGTTTTTTTCATTGTTTACTCCGTACCTCTAAGTTATACCCATTATTTTAGCTAAAAAACATCATACTAACAAGAACATATTTTAATAATTATCTCAAGCTGTTTCGACTTTTTAACAACCCTCTTTTATGCATCTCCATAAAAACTTTCTTACGGTATCTACCACCAATGCTAGGTGTCTTGGAATGATAATGCGCTATACCCTTATATAAACTACCAGATTCATTGGTTTTTTGCCTTAATATCCATGCTGATACAGCAACATTAATACAGCCATCATCACGCACCCATTTTTTAGCTGTAGTTTTAGAAACACGCCAATGTTTTGCCAGCTCTGGTATCCAAATAGTATTAATCTGCATTGGCCCTAGATCGTAGCTTTTATTAGTATTTTTAACCTGCTGACCAACTTTACCACCCTCAACATGCATGATACCCACCAATACCGCAGGCGGCACAGAATAAGTCTGAGCTGCTAAAAAAATACAAGTTGCTAATGCACTGCCAATCATATCTACCTTATTTTAAACTTTCTACTAATTCATAATTTCAGATAATAAAAGCAATGTATTGTCTGGTCGACCAGCAATTACTTTTATTTTCTTAGCTGTTGTCGAGTAATAAACTGTAAATGGAGCCGAAGGCAACTGCCAATCTGACCATAACTGACTATTAGAATCAATCTTAGCATAAGATTCCTTAGTAGCTAACTTAGATGATAATACATCTTTGTCACCTGCAACATATTTCTTCCAAGCATCTGCAGGTTTTTCCACAGATAATAACGCAGCCCCAGCCTCACGGTTTATATCAACTTTACCGAAAGGAATTAATCTTATTTGAATACTACCATTTTCAATTGCAGGACTAACATCATTCCAATAATCTTGACAATGTTCACATGCCAAATTCATAAATATATATATGTAAGGTGCGTTAGAATCCCCTATAGAAATCCAATTGGAGTTCTCAGCTGCTGCATAAAATAGCTCTGATTTACTTTTTTCATTCTTGTTGGTCTTTTTTATTTTATCTGATTTCTGCGTAACAGATGGCCTCACAGCTTTATTTTTAGGCTTTTCCACAACCGCTGTTGTAGGCTTAGGCTTAATTGATGGAGCGACACCAGATGATACCTTACGCTCTTCCATCATCTTACCCTGCAATGTTTTTAACTGACCATTAGTTTCTATTTGTCCATCAGGGCCAAACTGTAAGCCAAACACAATACCACCTTCTGTAGTTGTGTAAGCGTATTGAACTATGTCACCGCCTTCTAAAACCCAGCCGTCCATACCATAGCTTTTGCCCAAGTAATAAAGGTTTAGATTTTTTTCATCTATCATTTGCTGTAATAACACGTGACGCTCCGGTTCTGTGCTTTGAGCAAAAGAAGATGCACTATATGCAACAAGGAAAATAACAGTTACGCAAATTTGTATAAAATATTTCATGAGAATCCTAACTAACTACAAGCACTATATATCATAAATCCCAACTCTAAGCAACTGAAGGTGACTCTAATATTGTATTTTCATCATGTATATTATGAGTTAATGCACCATAACCGTATGTACCTGGTTGAGGTACAGTCCAACTAACACTATTAAACAACCCACAACTACCACAAAGGGGTTGCCATTTAGCATCTGTATAACCACAAGCACGACAAACCCAACTAGTATGTTCATGGCTATCTGTTGCCATTTCCAACCATTCTCTTGCCTTTATTTCATCATTTCCAGATTTCAACTCTAGCTTAGCAAGAATTCTATAACTACCTGCTGTTTTAAGAAAATCTCGAGCTTCGTTCCATTTCTCAACATCCATAGATGCCTTACCCATCATATCATTACTGGTCTTACCAAACGGAGCTATTTTATAAAGCCTATATGACCACTGATATGCATGTTTCCGTCTATCATCTTCACTAATATTTTTACCTTTAACTGGCAATATCAATGACTTCCAAACATCAATTAAATCTGGGTGCTGATTAGATAACCAAGCCTTTTCAATTATTTTAACCGCTAAACGCCATTTATTGCTTTCTTTTAAAAAACAAGCGTATGCAGTTACTGCAGGAATAAATGTCTGATCAATTAAATAGGATTTCTTTGCAAAAGCTAGAGCTGAATGCAGAACGCCTTGCTTATCTGCCTCATAGGCTCTAGCTAGTAATATTGCTTGACGATGTTTGTTTCCATCTTGGCGATTGATCGCACCAAGTCTTATGGCTTTAGCTAATGTTTGCTCTGCTTTTTCCCATTCAGCATTACAAGCTTGGAACTCGAAAAGATATTCAATAACCCAAGGTTGCTTTGGTGCTATGCTTTCTGCTTTTTGCATCAAACTAACCAACTGGTTATTGTCTTGATCTTTTGCAGCCAAATTAATCAAACCACGAATTCCAAAAAAAGCAGCATTATTATCATCTAATAAATTTTCAAATTCTAATTTTGCAACATCTTTATTATTATTAAGTAAAGCGGCTTGAGCTGTTAAAAGCCCTGTCATTGATGCTGATGGTAATAATTTTTTTGCTCTATTAGCATGACGCTGAGCTGAAATTTTATCACCTGCGGCAACTGCTGCCAAACCTTTAGTAATCGCTAGATAGCCTTTTTCTCTACTTTGCACCTTATTATAATTTCTAACCATTTTAGGAACCGATATAAAGGCACGATAAAACCTATACATCAACGCAAAAACAATAACAACAAACGCAATCAGAAATAATAAAACGCCCGTTGAAGTCTCAACTTCATAGCCCTGCCAATCAATATTAACTGTGCCTTGGTGTTCTATAGCCCAAGCAACAATCGCTGACAATACAGCAAGGCGAAAAATAAACCAAATTACTCTTATCATTTAACAAACCCT